>JAYUDU010000526.1:0-3207 GCA_043739605.1 Acidimicrobiales bacterium
CACCTCGTCGTGGGCGCTGACGGCGGCCTGCTGCGCGTCGGCGAGCGCAGCCTCCGCTGACGCGATGTCACCGTGCATCTGCTCGGCGGTCGCAGAGGCCCACTGGAGGAGATCGGCCCAGTCGCTGGCGACCCCGGCACGCGTCGGTGCCGGCGGGCTCAAGTCGGCGACGGTGTCGCGCGCCGCGTCGAACGCAGCCGTCGCGCTCCGCGCCGCCTCACGAGCCTTCGTCGCTCCCGTGCGCCGGGCTTCGGCGTCGGCACGGGCGGTGCGCTCGGTGCGGCGCGCCGCTTCGAGGGTGCGATCGGCGGCGTCGATCTGCAGCAGCTCGACCTCGATCTCGGCAATGTCGGGCAGCCTCTCGACCGCCCGCTCGGCCGCGACGAGCTCGGTAGCGGCCGACTCAGCTCCCGCGACAGCTGCTGCCTCTGCCCGTTCGGCGGTTGCCGCGGCATCAGCGCGCTCGGCGGCGGCGGACTCGGCCGCGGTGAGGGCGTCCTGAGGTGCCTTGAGGCTCTGGCGTCCGGCGACGATCGGCAGCGGGTCGGGAAGCGTTCCTGCGCAGACCGGACATGCGTCCCCGGGATGAAGGTGCTCTGCGACGACGCTCGCGGCGTTCGCGGCGCGCACCGCGTCGAGGTCGGCCCGGGCGCGCGGGACGACCTCCGCCGCGGCATCGCGCGCGACGCGGAATGCACCTGCGTCCGCCGACGCCCGTGCCGCCCGTGAAGCGGCATCGGTCGCCGCTCGTCGCCGAGGCTCGACGATGGCGTGCGCCGCCTTGGCCGCCTCGAGCGCCCCCTTGTCTCCCAGCGCCCCGCGAGCGGCCGTGGCCCCGTCGACGTCGGCGACGGCGATGGCTGCGGCCGTGTCCGCTGCCTCCAGCGCAGCGTCTGCGTCCGCGATGAGGGCGTCGAGCACATCGACGCCCCGGGGCCGCGCGAGGCGCTCGACGCGGGCCACCATCGCTCGGATGTCGACGACGGTCTCGGTGGCCGCCGCGACGAGCGTGGCTGACGACTCGACGACCGGCAACAGCCCCTCGACCTTCACAGCCAGGGCGTCGAGCATCCCGATGCGATCGCTGAGCGTGCGCACCCCTGCGGCCGAGGCTGCGCTGATGACCGACAGCGCGCCTTCCAGACGCTGCACGTCGGCCTTGGCCTCGGTCCTTCGCTCCTCGGCACGGGCCCGCAACCCCCGGTAGGCGCCGAGGTCGAGCAGCTTGACGAGCACGTCTTGGCGGGCCTTGGGGGTGTCGTGGAGGAACTTCGCGAACGCGCCTTGGGGCAGGACGATGCAGCGGCAGAACTGCTCGAACGGCAGCCCGAGGAGGGCCTCGACGGCCTTGGTGACGTCGGCGGCCGTGCCGGCCAGCACCTCGTCACCACGCTCAAGACGGGCTTCTTTGGTGGTGGCGCCGCCTCCGGTCGTGCGGCGGGCGACGCGCACTGCGGTGTGAGCCACACCGCCGACGGTGAAGTCGAGCCGGACCCGCGCCTCGGTCCCGTTCATGCTGATGACGGGGGCGACGGCGCGAGCGTCGTCGTAGCGGGGCACGGTGCCGTAGAGGGCGAAGCACATCGCGTCGATGAGGGATGACTTGCCGGCCCCAGTCGGTCCGACGAACGCGCAGAGGTCGACGTCGGTGAGGTCAACGACGGTGGTGTCGGTGAAGGCGGTGAAACCCTTCAGCTCGAGCCGTTCAGGACGCATGCGACGCGTCCTCGAGCAGCTCTGCGAACAGTGCCTCGACGGCGGGATCTCGGGCGTTGCGGTCGTCGAGGTAGGAGGCGAGCAGCTCGGCAGGCGTACGGCCGATGCGGCGCTCAGCGGTGCCGGTTGCGACACCCTCGCCGTCGGGCCGCTCGACCAGCACGTCGATGACGGCTCCGGGAGCGAACAGCGACCGCACTTCGTCGGCGAGCCCGACGCGAGCCGCGGCGACTGCTCGCACCTTGACGTGAGCGTCGGGGGGCACTGAAGCGGCATCGATCGCGAGCTGCGCCAGCGTGCCGCGCACCTCGACTAGGGGTCGCCCAGAGGTGAGCGGGATCTCCTTGACACGAGCTGGTGTGCTGGCCGTCGCTTCGACGATCGTGACCGAGCAGCCGTGGCCAGCTTCGCCGAAGTCGAGCTGTAACGGAGCACCCGCATAGCGAACCGTGTCGCGCCCGACCGGCTGCGCTCGGTGGAGGTGGCCAAGCGCGACGTAGTGGGTGGAGGACGGGAAGATCGCATGCGAGACCGCATACCCAAGCGCAGTGTGAGCGACCCGCTCGCTACCGCCGACGGTCGCGCCCTGGACAAATGCGTGCGCGGCAGCGATGTGCACCGCACCTGGCCGGAACCCGGTGATGACGTTGCGAACGACCGCTTCGAACGTGGCTGCGTACGCCTGTACCTGGGCGCTCGCATCCAGCGACATCAGCTTGTTGGCCCGCACTGCGTTGCGCTGCGACATGAAGGGCACGCAGGCGATCTGCACGTCTTCGCCGGCCGCGGTGCGGACGTCGACGACGGCGCCGTCGGCGGCGAGGGTGACCGATGGCCTGAGGGTGATCCGCCCGCCTCGACGAAGCAGCGGCTCGACCGCCTCAAGGCGCCGCTCGCTGTCGTGGTTGCCGGCGATGGCGACGACCTGGGCGCCCGTAGCCTCGAGGTCGAGCAACGCCTGCCAGCACACCCGCTCGGCGTCGGGCCCGGGGGCGGACGTATCGAACAGGTCGCCAGTGATGAGCACGACATCCACCGACTCTGCTGCGGCGATCGACGCGATCTCGGCGAGCACGGCCCGGTGCTCCTCGATGCGTGACCGGCCCCGGAGGGTCTTGCCGACGTGCCAATCCGAGGTGTGCAGCAGCTTCACCGCTTGACCACGAGCTTCAAGAGCTGGTCGTCGTCCTCCGCACTCGGTGGCGGGCACTCGTCGCTGCGGGTGGCCCACGCGGGGAACGGGAACCGGATGACGAGGGGCACCGGAAGCTGTGGCTGGGCGACGACCATGGTCCCCGGCTGGAGAATCGTGGCGCGCTGGCGCTGGCCGCCTGCAAGGAACCCGTACTCCTCCCGGCTGGCCTCGGCGGGGTCGAGCCGGCCGACCACTCGGATGGCCGAGTTCGCGACGATCCGGCGCTCGACCTCGCTGGCCGTCTGCTGGCAGCCGATGAGGATGACGCCAAGGCTGCGGCCGCGCTCTGCGATGTC
>JAYUDU010000527.1:0-8216 GCA_043739605.1 Acidimicrobiales bacterium
TCTGGATCCGCGGTCCACAGGTGATGAAGGGCTACCTCAACAACGAGGAGGCGACGCGCAACTCGATCGACGCCGACGGGTTCTTCCACACCGGCGACATCGGGCATATCGACGACCGGGACGAATACCACATCGTCGACCGCCTCAAGGAACTCATCAAGTACAAGGGCTTCCAGGTGCCACCCGCAGAGCTGGAAGCGCTGCTGCTGACCCACCCCAAGGTGGCCGATGCCGCCGTCATTGGCCTGCCCGATGAAGAAGCCGGCGAGATCCCCGCCGCCTATGTTGTGCTCAAGGCTGGGGAGGAGGCCACCGCGGAGGAGATCCAGTCGTTCATCGCCGGCCAGGTCGCCAGCTACAAGAAGATCCGCAAGCTCAGCTTCATCGACGCGGTGCCCAAGTCTGCCTCTGGCAAGATCCTGCGCCGGATCCTGCGCGATCAGGCGACGGCCGGCTGATCGACGTGCTCGCAGGCGACGCCGGGCGTGTCCCGGCGCCTACCACGACGTCGCGGCCGCCGCCGCGATGGCTGCTCCCGCTGCTGCTCACGCCAATCGGGCTGCTGATCGGGGCCACCAACTATGGCCTCGCCCGCTCCGGCGACCTGGCGACGTCGCACCCACTGCTGCTCCTTGCCCTCAACCCCCGCAACGCCATGGTGTTGCTGGTGGTTGGCAAGCTCGGCGCCCTTGAGTACTACGTGGTCGGCACGGCGCGCTTGCTCGCCGCCGACCCTCTGTTCTTCTTCCTCGGCGTCTTCTACGGCGACCGGGTGCTGACCTGGGCGGAACGCAGAGGCACCGGCCGATCGATCCGCATCATGCGGCGCGTGTTCGCGCGTGCCAGGTGGCCGTTGGTAGCCATCATGCCCAACGCCTACATCTGCCTGCTTGCGGGTGCCACCGGCATGTCCATCCCTGGGTTCTTGATCCTGAACGTGTCGGGAACGCTCGCCCGCCTCTACTTGCTGCGCGCGCTCGGCAACCAGTTCGACGGGACGATCAGCGACGTTCGCACGTTCTTGTTCAACCACCGCTGGGAGGCGCTCGCGGTGGTCGTTGCCGCGTTCGTCATCTCGACCGTCGTCAAGCGCCTGCGTGGCGACGGCAGCGCCCTCGGCGAGCTTGGGGAGCTCATCGAGCTGCAACACGACCTTGAGGCTGAGCCCGCAGGCGAGCGCGACTCGGTCTGAGCCCAGTGCGACGCTCAGACGCCGTCGGCTACAGACCGAGGAAGGGCTCCAACCCGAACGTGAACCCCGGGGTGTCGACGACCTTGCGGACTGCGAGCAGAACACCCGGCATGAAGGACGCGCGGCTGGAGGTGTCGTGACGGAGCGTGAGCCACTGGCCCTCCGTACCAAGGACCACCTCTTGGCTGGCCACCATCCCTCGCATGCGAACGGCGTGCACGCGGATGCCCGCTTCGGCCTCCGCCCCCCGCGAACCCTCCAAGACGTGGCGGGTGGTCGGATCGGCAGTGCACGAGCCAACGCCGGCGGCGCGGCGGGCGGCGGCCATTGCCGTTGCGGTTGCCATGGCCGTGCCTGACGGCGCGTCGACCTTGTGCTCGTGGTGGCTCTCGATGATCTCAGCGGTCTCGAAGTGCGGAGCAGCGAGCGCGGCGAGGCGCATCAACAGGACGGCGCCGATGGCGAAGTTGGGGACGAGGGCGGCGTTGGGCTTGCCGTGCGCGGGCCCGGCGAAGTCGGCGGCCAGCTTGGCCCTGGCCGCGGCGTCGAACCCAGTCGTCCCGATGACGGCGCTGATGCCGTTGGCCGCACAGAACGCCAGCCCCTCGTCGGCCTGACCGGCGGCGGTGAACACCACACACACGTCAGCACCGAGCAACCCGCCGAGCGCATCACCGACGTCGAGGGCGGCGCCCAGGATGAGGTCGGGCGCGGCAGCGATGGCCTCGCACACGGTCGCCCCCATCCGCCCGCGGGCGCCCAACACCGCAACGATCGCCTCGGCAGGCATTGGGGAGGCCAGGGCGGCATGAGAGCCGCCCAACTCAGGGCTCGTCATCCCTCGACCCTACCGGCCCCAGCGCGCCAATCGCCCTGGGTGCGATGTGGCGCTACCGACGCAAAGGCGGGCATCGACGCGGACGGCGCGTAGTGCAACACTGTTGGCATGGCAGAACCGTGCGTCTTGTCCTTCGGGGCACCGTCTGGACCGCTGCGCCAAGGTGCCGATGTCGTCATCCAGGTGACGGTCGCCAACACCCAGGCCATCGTCGACCACATGAGCCTCGAAGCACTGGGCGAGCTGGCGCCGTTTGTCACCATGACTCCTTCGCGAGTGCAGTTGTTGCCAGGCACCACGGCCGAGGTCGAGTTGCGCATCGCACTCCCCCCGGGGTCTGCGGTCCCCGCCGGCCCGATGCCGTTCGCGATCCTCGCTCGCAGTGGCACCGACCCATCCGCGACCGTCGTCGGCGAGACCGCCGTCGAGGTCGTCGGCGCTGGGCTCATCCAGGCGGAGCTGCATCCGGTCACCTCGAGCGGCCGTCGCAAGGCAAAGCACCGCATCGAGCTGACCAACACCGGTAACGCACCCGTGCGGGTGCGGCTGTCCGCCGATGACGCAGACGAGCTGCTCGACCTCACCATCGAGCCGCAACAGGTGACGGTGCCACCGGGCGGGGTCATGTCTGCGCAGCTGCTGCTCGGCGCCGGGTCGCGCGATCGGTCGAACCCCCGCCTGCCGTTCACCGTCAGGGTCGTGCCTGGCATGGACCCAGAGATCCAGCTGCCTGGCGCGTTTCGCCAGAAGGGCGGTGTGCCGAGATGGCTCATCCCCGTTGCCCTCGCCGCCGTGATTCTCGCGGTCGTCCTCATCGCGTTCCGCCCGAAGCACACCAGCATCTCGCTCGAGGCTGCCGCCGCCAAGAAGGCCGAAGCCACCGCAGCCGCGGTCGCCGCAGCCGGTGGCGACCCCGCGGCCGCAGCCGCCGCCGCGGCTGCGAACGGCGGCGACCCCGCGGCTGCCGCGGCCGCCGCTGGAGGTGGTGGCGGAGGCGCCCCGACCAGCACAGGCCCTGCGGCCGCCGCGACCATTCCCGGCACGCCTCCCACGACGGCGACTGGCTCGGCCGCTGGCATCACGACCACCTCGGGTGCGGCCACCACTGCTGCGACCACCGCCACCACCGGCGCCCCAGTGTCCCCACCGACGACCACAGCAACGACCGCCGCCCCCGTCACTCAAAGCGACTTCTATACGGTCGCGGGGACGGGAACGACCGTCTCCGTGCCGGCGTCCAGTTCGGTGATGGAGAGACTGCGGACGGCGCCCCCAGTTGGCACTCGGTCCTTCGTGCTTCCCGTTACGTGCGTCAACAAGGTGTCGGTATCGGTCACGTCGCCGAGCGTGCCGAGCTTTGCGTTGTACAAGACGACCAACGGCGCCCGCCCCGCCGCGCCGTTGGCCACATGGCCGCCGCCTCGCCTGTTCTTCCGCGCCGGCCAGACCGGCTTCACTGCGGTCTTCTCGTTTGCTGGCACATCGTTCGGCACGTCCGACGTCGTCGAGATCGTCAACACGTCATCGAGCGCAACGGTCACGTTCTCGGCCGGCGATGACGGCGTCGCCGGCACGGCGATGGTCGTCCCCTCTGGTTCGACCAAGTCGGGAGCCGCCCCCGACCTTGCTGCGACGATGTCCCAGGCGTCTTCCTGCTAATTGCTGCTTGAGCGGCAGGTGCCGCTTACGCCAGCGCCGCGGCGTCGACCGGGCCCACCACGGCGAGAACGCGAGGCCTGCTCAGGACCCGTTCCGCGACCGCGGCCACGTCGGCGATCGAGACCGCCCGCAGCGACGCAACGACCTCGTCGAGGCTGCGGACGACGCCGTGCACCTGAAGGCCCCGCCCGATTCTGCTCATCCTGGCGCCGCTGTCCTCCATCGACAGCGCAAGCTCCCCGACGAGATGACCGATGGCGATGCGGACCTCGTCTGGCGTGATGCCGTTCGCGGCGATGTCGTCGAACGTGGATCGGACGAGGCACAGCACCTCGTCGAGGTGCTCTGGTGCGGTGCCCACATAGCAGGCCAGGGTCCCAACGCCCTGATGGTGGTTACGGTCTGAGTACACGCTGTAGGCAAGACCGCGCTCCTCACGGACCTGCTGCCACAGCCTCGACGACAGTCCGCCCCCAAGCGCATGATCGAGCACGGCCAGCGCGTGCCGCTGCGGATCGTCGGCAGCCAGGCCGCGCACCCCAAGCACCAGATGCACCTGCTCGGTGTCGTCCTCGATGAGCGCCAACCCCTCTGGCCCAATGGTCGGGTCGTGACGAACGGGCGGCGAACCACCCGGGCGCTGGTGACCGACCCGCTGGGCGAGGCCCGCGACGAACGCCTGGTGATCGATGCGGCCGGCCGCAGCAACAACGATGTTGGCCGGGCGGTAGTGCTCGTCGTGGAACGCTCGAATCGATGCCGCGTCCAGGGCGGCCACCGTGTGCTCGTCGCCGAGCGTCTCCCGCCCGAGGCCATGGCCGGGGAAGCAGGCGGCGGCCCACGCTTCGTGGACCAGATCGGAAGGCTCGTCCAGATGCAGGTCGATCTCCTCCAGGATGACCTGCCGCTCGATGTCCACGTCGGCTGGTGTCAGCAGCGGGTTCCACACGGTGTCGCACACGAGGTCGAGGGCGAGGTCGAGATCCTCGGCAAGGACCCGAGCATGGAACACCGTCGACTCTCTTGAGGTTGCGGCGTCCATGTCGCCGCCGACTGCGTCGATGGCCTCCGAGATGGCTCGCCCCGTGCGCGTCGGCGTGCCCTTGAACACCAAGTGCTCGAGGAAGTGCGACGCGCCGGCCATCGATGCCGGCTCGTCCCTGCTGCCCGTGCCGACAAACGCGCCGATCGCCACGGACCGCGCATGCGGCATCGCCTCGGTCACGACCCGCATGCCATTCGCCAGCTCTGACACCGTGATCGTCACGGGCGCATCATCGCCGACTCAGGAACGACTTCATGCCCATCACCCCTGCGCACAGGTAACGCCCGGGGCGAGACGGCGCCGGGGTCTCGGCCGCGGCGGCCGCGGGACGGGCCGGATAGCGTCGCGAAATGGCCTCCCGCTCGATCTTCGTCGGCACTCGCAAGGGTCTGTGGACGTTCTCGTCCGACGACGACGGGGCCAGCTTCGCGGGCGCAGAGCCCCACGCGCTCGGCAACATCTTCCAACATGCGGTGCTCGATCCCCGCGACGGTCGCACGCTGTTGGCCGCCACGAGCACCGGCCACCTCGGCCCAACCGTCACGCGATCGACGGACGGCGGCGCCACGTGGGCCGAGGCCACCAAGCCTCCCGCGTTCCGCGCCGGCGAGCCCTTGGCCCGCAGCCTCCGGCGCGTGTTCTGGCTCACCCCTGGCCACGCTTCGCAGCCCGGGGTCTGGTACGCCGGGGGCACGCCGCAAGCGCTGTTCCGCACCCAAGACGGCGGCGACACGTGGGCGACGGTCGATGGTTGGAACGACCATGAGATGTGGACGACGTGGGCAGAATACCCAGAGGAGCAGACGCCAGATGGCTCGATGCTGCACTCCATCAACGTCGACCCGACCGACCCAGACCACCTCTACATCGGTCTGTCTGGCGGCGGTGTGTTCGAGAGCACCGACGGCGGGGCGGACTGGGCACCGCTCAACGCAGGCGTCCACGCCGACTTCCTGCCGGACCCGGACTTCCCCTATGGCCATGATCCGCATTGCGTCCGCCTTCACCCGCTTCGACCGGAGCGGCTGTGGCAGCAGAACCACTGCGGCATCTACCGCCTCGACCGCCCCGACACGAGGTGGACCCGTGTCGGCGACAACATGCCGCGCGACATCGGGGACATCGGCTTCCCGGTCGAGCTGCACCCACGCGACCCGGACACCGCGTGGGTGTTTCCCATGGACGGCAGCGACGTGTGGCCGCGCACCAGCCCAGACGGCAAGCCCGCCGTGTACGAGACCCGCGACGCGGGCGAGACCTGGACGCGCCGCGACGCCGGCCTGCCTGAGCGCGCGTGGTTCACGGTCAAGCGCCAGGCCATGGCAGTGTTCGACGCCGACCCGGTCGGGCTGGTGTTCGGTACGACGTGTGGCGAGCTGTGGACCAGCGCGGACGAAGGCGTGTCGTGGACGCAGATCGCCGCGCACCTGCCCGAGATCTACAGCATCGAGACCCACGTCTCGTGAGAGGCGACGGCCCGATGCTCGTCTCCATCCCCACACCGCTGAGGAGCTACACCGCCCAGGCTGCTCGGGTGGAGGCCGTTGGTCGCACCATCGACGAACTGCTCCACGACCTCGACCGTCGCCACCCAGGTCTGCGCTTCCGCGTCGTCGACGAGCAGGGCGCCCTCCGCAAGCACATGAAGGTGTTCCTCAACCGCGAGGCCGTGCGCGACCTGGCACTGCCGCTCAGCGACACCGACGAGGTCGTGCTGATGCAGGCGCTGTCGGGCGGCTGAGTCAGTCGGCCACCCCGGTGCGCCAGGTCGTCACCTTCAGTTGGCCAGGTTGGCGAACAGGTCGTCGACGGCGAGCGTGGTGGCGGCTCACTCTTGTGCGGTGCGGTGTTCTCGAGCGCGAGGAACTCATCGAAGCTGACGTAGCGGAGCCGCTCGATGGCCACCGCCAAAGCGAACCTGTCGATCCCGTCGCTGCGGCGCTGCACCGCCGCACCTCAGCGGCGAAGTCGCGCGAGCCATTCAATCACCGCGGCGATCACCGGCGCGTCCGAGCGCGGCGAGTGGCCTTCGCCATCGAGGAGAACCGTCTCGACGGGGCCACCGACTGCGGCGGTGTGCACTGCGAGCTCAGCAGGCGTGGCGAAGGGGTCCTTGGTGCCCGAAACGAACAGGCACGGCACCGACAACGCTGGGAAGTGAGCGGTTCGCAGCACATCCGGCTTGTCCGGCGGGTGCAGCGGATAGCTGAGCAGGACGAGCCCGGCGGCGACCTGCCCCTCGGCCACCAGCATCGAGCACATCCGCCCCCCAAACGACCGCCCGCCGAGCACGATCCGCTCCGGTCCGACGCCCAGCTCGTCGCAGAACGCGCTCAGGTCGGCACGCAGCCCGTCAAGCACCTTCGCCTGCGCCCGTGCCGTGATCGTCACCCGACACACGGGAAGATCAAGCCCCTCATCAAGCGCCACCATCGTCCGGTTGTTCCGATCCGCACTCGCCCCCGGAGCGATCAGCAGCCCGGCCGGCGGGTTCTGCACAGGCACGTCAACCAGGGAGGTTGCGAAACAGGTCGTCGAAGGCGAGCGTCATCGCTGGGCACCGCAGCTCGATGCTGCCGCCTGCGCTGACCACCTGCTTGGTCCAGGTGACGCCCGTGCGTTGGTAGGCGGTGACCTCAAGGCGCTCGTGGTCCACGAGCAGGTACGCCTGCACGGTCGGCATCGACTGATAGGCGGCGAACTTCTCTCGCCTGTCCGTTGCCTCGGTCGACGGTGAGAGCACCTCGGCGAGCAAGCACGGCCCGGTCTCGTACCGCTGATGCACCTGCTCGCCACACGTCACCATGACGTCCGGGTAGTAGGCCGAGTCACCGACCCGAACCAGGACATCACCTTGAGCCATGCGGCACCCCTCAGCATCAGCGGCGCCGAACAGCGCAGTGATCACCCGCACGATGCAGCTGGAGTGGCGAATCGTGCCGCCCGCCATGGCGAACATGCGGCCGCCCACGAGCTCGTGCTTGATGAGACCGCCTTCGTTCGCAGCCTCGTGCGCAAGGAACTGCTCGAAGGTGACCCAGGCCAGCTGCTCGATCGCCATGGCACAAGCGTACGCCCGAACCCGGGCGCGACGGTGCCCCGCCATCATTGGCGGGGCACCGGTTTCGCTACTGGGGTTTAGCGGCGGCGGGTGTTGCGGCGGGGGCCGCGGCTGCCGCCCTCGTCGCCGATCGGCTCCGAGGCCGGGCCGAGATCGCCGAGCTCTTCGCCGAGCTCTGCCTCGAAGGACGACTCGAACGAGACGGCCTTCGCTCCGGCCGGGGCGCTGTCGCCACGGGGCTCGCGCGGCTCACGGGGGGCTCGCTCCTCACGAGGACCACGGTCCTCGCGGGGGGCACGGTCCTCGCGGGGTCCGCGGTCCGAGCGGGACTCGCGGGCCTCGCGCACCGGGGCGTCGCCCTCCGGCAGGTCGCCGCCGAGGGGCGTGACCGGGCTGAGGCTGACCTTGCCCTGCGGGTCGA
>JAYUDU010000528.1:0-3201 GCA_043739605.1 Acidimicrobiales bacterium
CGCCTGAGGCAAGACCCGGCAACTGCGGCCGTTCCGGTGCTCATGCTCACGGCCCGAGACGGCGAGATCGACCGCGTGCTCGGACTGGAGCTCGGCGCCGACGACTACCTGACCAAGCCGTTCTCACCTCGCGAGCTGGTGGCGCGGGTCCGCGCCATCCTTCGGCGCGTCGACGGTCCTCCAGCCGACGGCACCAAGGCGAGGCTCGACATCCTCAGCATCGGCGGCGTTGATGTCGACACCGGACGACGCGAGGTTCGCGTCCATGGCAGCCCCGTCGCACTAGCGACGCGGGAGTTCGATCTGCTCGTGCACCTTGCGACGAACGCCGGCCTCGCGTTGTCGCGCCAACAGCTGCTCGATGGCGTGTGGGGCCGCGACTGGTATGGCGACGAGCGCACCGTCGACGTCCACGTTCGCCAGCTCCGAAAGAAGCTTGGCGATGCCCTTCCGCTGGCCACCGTCTGGGGTGTCGGCTACCGCCTCGGCTAGCGGACGCGACAACTCCCCCATGCGTGCCCGCCTCACCGTCCGGTTCGTCGTGGTGGTGGCGCTCGCCCTGTTGGTCGGTGGGCTCGGATCCGTGCTGCTCGCGGCAAGGCAGGAACGGCGGGCGACCGCTGGCGATCTGAGGCGCCAGGCCCTCAGCGTCGCAGACGGCCTCGACGAGGTGCGGGCCGCCCCCGTGCTCAAGCGGGCGGCTGCGCTGCTGCGCCTGCAAGGCGCGCAGATCGTCCGCATCGATGCGCAGGGCCAGGTCACTGGCACGCTCCCCCGGCCGCTGACCCCGCGCCAGGTGGACATCACCGCACTGCGGTCGGGTCTGGTGACGAGCGGTCTCCACCGATCGGTCGCGTACGCGATGGCTCCCGTGTCGCCGAACACCCTCGCAACGTCGCTGCGCACAGAACGAACCCGCCCGAACGGGGCCATCGTCCCGAGCGCGCCGGCGACCGGAGGGCTGTCGGTCGTGGTGCTCACCCGCGCCGCAAGCCCCGGCATCGGCCGCACCATCGGCTACCTCGTGCTCTCGGGAGCATTCGCGCTGCTCGTCGCGGCAGCCGTTGGCGACGCCCTCGGCCGACGACTCGCCCTGCCCATCTACGCGGCCGCGGAGGCCACACGCCGGATCGCCGGCGGCGACCTGACCGCGCGGGTCGAGTTGAGGCCCGGCGAGCCAGCAGAGCTGCGCACCTTGGCGGCCAACATCAACACCATGGCGACCACCCTCGCCGCGACCAAGGACGTCGAGCGTCAGTTCCTGCTCTCCATCAGCCACGACCTGCGCACGCCGCTCACCTCGATCAGAGGCTTCGCCGATGCCATCGCGGACGGCACTGCAGACGATGTGGCACGCGCGGCGGGCATCGTCGCCAGCGAGGCGCAACGCCTCGAGCGACTCGTCGCAGACCTCCTCGAGCTTGCAAAGCTGGAAGGCGCCACCTTCGCAGTCAGCCAACGATCCATAGACATCATCGAGGTCGTCGTCGACACCGCGATCTCGTTCACGCCGACGGCGCTCGCGCTTGGCATCACCCTCGACCTCGGGCCGCTCGAAGCGACCACCGCCTCCCTTCCCGTCGTCGCCGATCCGGAGCGGTTGGCCCAGGTGGTGGCCAACCTCGTCGAGAACGCCATCGGCCACGCCCATCAGATCGTCGCTGTCAGAGTCGTCGCCAACGACAGCTCCGTCTCGATCACGGTCGACGATGACGGCCCAGGCATCCCCGAGGCGGCGCGCCTGCGGGTCTTCGAGCGCCGGTATCAGCTCGAGCTCGGCGATCGAAGCGGCCGGGGCGGGTCGGGTCTTGGACTTGCCATCGTCGGCGAGCTGGTTGCCGCGATGGGTGCCACCGTCTGCGCAGAATCCTCGCCGTGCGGTGGCGCCCGAATGCACGTCGTGTTCCGCCAGCAGACGGACGCGTCTGAGGTCGCTGGCTGAGGTAAACCGACTCAGCGCTTGGTGGTCGTTGTGGTCGTCACCCGTGGTCCCGGTGTCGGCACAGACGATGACGACGAGGACACCGACGAGGACGAAGACCCCGCAACGGTGTCTCCTGGCGTGGTGGTGTCGGTGGTGGTCGTCGGTGGAGGCTCGACGCAGCCGGGAAGGTCGAGTGCGTAGCTGGTGCCGTCGACGACAAGGGAGCCCGCCATGGGACCAACGAACCGGCAGCGCACCCGGAAGATCGCCCTGCCAGCGCCATCGGTCTCGAGCGGCGCGCTATCGATCGCGAGGGTAGAGGAGCCGAGCGTGAGGGGGGTGTTCGCGACCCCCAGCGAGCGGACGACCCCCTGCTGGTCGACGGTCCGGGTGGTGACGAAGACGAGCAGGTTTGCGCTCGTCGCGACGACGGGCGGGTTTGGGGCGATGTCAAGGGAGACGCCCACGCCCTGGTACCTGCTCAGCCCCAGCGAGAGCGTCTTGTGCTCTGTGCCACCGAGGAACAGGACCTGGCCCGACGTCAGCGATAGGTCGGGTGACCGCCACGCCCGAATCCGATATCGGCCGCCAAGGATGCCCGTCGGGCCGAGAGGGCGAAGGGTCGTCGTGGTCGCGGGCGCCGCCGTTGGCACCGGCACCTGGCCCGGCACGGTCGCCACCGTGGCGGGTGGAGGCGGGGGCACCGGCAGCTGCCAGGTTCCGTCTGCCGCCGTGAGGATGTCGAGCTGACCAACCTGGTCACCGACGAGACGTTCGATCCTCACCGTCGCTCCCCCGACGGGCCCATCTGGACCCGTGACCTGCCCGGCGAGCGTGGCCGCGCCCGGGGCCAGCGGCACGGCAGTGGTCGTCACCTTGCCCGGCGCACCGGGGACGGCAACCACGCCGAGGTCGGGCACGGTGCCGGCCGTCGTGATGGCACGCAGTGGGGGCGGCGGCGGCACGACAACGATGTGGCCGCCGGAGCACGCCACCGCGAGGGCCGTTGCGCCTCCGATCAGGCACACCACGCCACGCCACGCGCCGGAACGGCTCACGTCTTCACGCCTCGATGACCGCGGGACGGCCAGAGACGACGACGCCTACCCCCGCGACCGCGGCACGCCCCAACATCGCGAGTCCGATCCAGCCGTCATCGGTGGGAACGGTGGTCGTGACCCGGCCCAACACCGCTCCGGCCTCGGTCGCAACCTCCGTCGGTGGCACGGGAGGGGCACCGCCACCGCGCACCCGCATCAGCCGTCGCGGGGGCTTTG
>JAYUDU010000529.1:0-3198 GCA_043739605.1 Acidimicrobiales bacterium
GCGCGGCCGCTGACCACCGCGGGCCGGGCGAGACCGCTCGCCGGCCACTCGCGGATCATCAGCGTGTCAAACGCCGGCAGGGCGACACCGACCGGCAAAGGGACGCTCTGGGCGGCCGGGCTGTGGCGGACGACGTCGGGGTTGGCGTCGAGGGCCGTGTCAACCTGTGCTGACGTGACGAGGCCGCCGTCGAGGTAGATCCACGTGTCGGCCCCATCGGTGCGCCGCCACAGGTCGTGCCATGCGCCGCCGGCGGTGCTGCGTGCCTGGCCGCCGATCGCACCCAGCATCGATGCCGCCGCGAGCGTCAGAAGAATGACCGCGGTCTGCAAGCGATGGCTGCGCACGTCGGCGAGCGCCTGGTTCAGCGACGGCGTCACGGGGACGTACCGAGCAGGCGCTGCACCTCGTCGGGCGAGACCTGCGAGCGGCGACGGCGGGTCGGCAGGATCGCCTCGTCCTCGACGCGACCGTCGCGCATGCGCACCACGCGCTGCGCGGCGGCGGCGACCTTGTGATCGTGGGTCACCAGCACGATGGCCTGGCCCGACTCGTGGACGGTCTGCAGCAGGCTGAGGACCGCAGCGCCCGCCTTGGTATCGAGGTTTCCGGTCGGCTCGTCGGCCAGGAGCACGGCGGGCCGGTTGACGAGCGCCCGGGCGATGGCGACGCGCTGCTGCTGGCCACCCGACAACGACGAAGGCGCGCGACCCGCGAGATCCTCGATGCCGAGCATGCCCAGCAGCTCGGCCCGACGGGCTGCGAGCTCCGCTCGTGGCCGTCCGGCGAGGCGGCCCGGCAACTCGACGTTGGCGCCGACGGTGATGTTCGGCACGAGGTTGTACGCCTGGAAGACGAAGCCGATCTCCGTCCGGCGCAGCACCGCACGCGCCGACTCGCCGAGGTGGTCGATGCGTTCCCCTGCCACTCGCACCTCGCCTGCGGTCGGCCGGTCGAGCCCGCCGAGCAGGTGCAGCAGCGTCGACTTCCCGCACCCTGACGGCCCGGTGATCGCCACCAGCTCGCCGGGGGCGACGTCGAGGTCGACCCCGTCCAGCGCGGTCGCGTCGCCGTAGCGCTTGACGATGGCCCGTGCCTCCACCGCCCAGATTGGCTCTGTCATGGCTCCCCCTACCTCGTCGGTCATCTGTCCAGCTCCTCCAACCGCTCTTCGCATCTGTCGATCCACGTCAGGTCCGCCTCGATGTGCAGCACCGCGCCCTCCAGCACCAGCGCGGTCGGCGCGGCATCGGCGGCCTCAAGCAGCGAGGTCAGCTCGCCGAGCAGCCGCAGGTGGGACTCGCGCTGCGCGTGCAGCAGGCTGCGCGCCTGCCCTGGGGCGACGAGCGCGTGCACCAGCACCTTCACGAGCAGCTCGTCGCGAACCCGCGCCGCACCCTCGACCGGCTCGGTCAGCCACCGCTTTAGCTCGAGCGAGCCGCTGCTGGTGATCTCGTAGACCTTCTTGTCCGGCGCCTGGTCCTGCGCCACCCGGCTGCACTCGACGAACCCGTCGCGCTCGAGGCGACCGAGGGTCGTGTACACCTGGCCCGGGTTCACCGGCCACGTCCCCCCGAGCAGGTCCTCGAACGCAACCTTGAGGTCGTACCCGTGCCCCGGCGCGCCGCTGAGCAGCCCCAGCAGTGCGTGCTTCAACATAGATGCCCAGTATCTAGATACCGAGCACCTATGTCAAGGGGAACTCAGATCGGGACGATCGCCACGTTCGGGTGATCCCGACACCGCGCCCGCAGATCGTCTGGATCACCGGTGACGATGAGCCCGCCGCCGAGCCGAATCGCGGTCGCCGCCACAGCGCAGTCGACGATGTGGCACGAGTCGAGCCCGTCCCGGCGACGGAGTGCCCCAGTGAGTCGGGCCGCCGCGTGATCGAACGGGATGACACGCAACGCGAGGCGGCGAAGCAGCAGGTGCAGGGCTGCATCGGCTGGGTCGCCTTGAAACACCTCGGCGAGGACCGGTGTCGGGATGTACACGGCCAGCTTGCGCTTCGCCGCCAGGACCGCAATGAGGTCGGCCGTCGGATGTCGCCCTCTGGTGACGCTTTCCACCAGCGCGACGACCGCCTCGCTGTCCAAGACCATCGCCGCCACGCGTCAGCTCGCGAGATCGTGCTGCTGCGGCAGTGCGCCTGCGGCGAGAGCCCGATCCAGAACCGCTTCAAGGTCGGCGAGCGCCACCTCGTCGACCGGACCATGAAGCGCCACGAGCTCGGCGGCCAGCGCTCGCATGTCAGCATGCTGAAACTCCCGTCGGATCACATCGGTCACGAACGCGCTGACGTTGCCCTCGGCGTGCTCGCGCACGTACTCGAGGACGTCATCTGGAAGGCTGATGGAGATCTTCGCCACACGAAGATGCTACCGCGGTAGCACCGCCATTGCGGTCAGTTGATCTTCAGCTCCGGGCGGCGGA
This sequence comes from Acidimicrobiales bacterium, assembly GCA_043739605.1. GTDB lineage: Bacteria > Actinomycetota > Acidimicrobiia > Acidimicrobiales > JAUJNH01 > JAYUDU01. Next base: position 2,437 of record JAYUDU010000529.1, read on the forward strand.
TCTGCTTGGGCTTGGGCGGTGCGGTGGCCTCGATCAGCTTCGCCAGCTTCTCGAACGCCTGGGCGATCTCGCCGTCTGGGTCGCTGATGGTGATGGGCACGCCCTCGTCGCCGCCTTCGCGCAGGGCGGGCGTCAGCGGGATCTGGGCGAGCAACGGGATGTCGAGCTCGTCGGCCAGGGCCTGGCCGCCGCCCTCGCCGAAGATCGGGTAGCGGACGCCGTCGTCGCCGGTGAACCAGCTCATGTTTTCGATGACGCCCATGACCGGCTGGCCGATCTTGTCGCTGCGGGCCATGAGCGCGCTGCGCTGGGCGACGCGTTGCGCGGCGGCCTGCGGGGTGGTGACGACGTAGACCTCGGCCGACGGCAGGTACTGCGCCACCGACAGGGGGACGTCGCCGGTGCCGGGCGGCATGTCGACGAGGAGGAAGTCGGGATCGCCCCAGTACACCCGGGTGAGGAACTCGCGGAGCATCTGGTGCAGCATCGGGCCGCGCCACAGCACCGCCTGCTCGTCGGGCATGAAGTTGCCGGCGGAGATGATGCGAACGCCGTGTGCGGGCACCGGCAGCATGATCTTCGCCTCCTCGTCGAAGACGGTCGGCTGCACGTCGGCGTCGAGCATCTTGGGCACGCTGAAGCCGTAGATGTCGGCGTCCATGATGGCGACGTCGTGGCCGAGCTTGGACAGCGCGATGGCGAGGTTGACGGTGATCGAGGACTTGCCGACCCCGCCCTTGCCAGACGTGATGGCGAGCACGC
>JAYUDU010000530.1:0-3190 GCA_043739605.1 Acidimicrobiales bacterium
GCCGTACGCCGACGGCAGGTCGTCACCGATCTCGACGCTGATCCTCACGTCGTCCGCTGCCATCTCCATCTCGTGTGCCGTTCGCTCGACAAGTGCCCCAAGATCGAATGGCGCGTTTGCGTACGAGAACTGTCCAGACTCGATCCGGGCGACCTGCAGGACGTCTTCCACGAGACCGGCGAGCTTGCGCGCGTTTCGGTCGATCATCTCGGTGAGGACTTCGCGCTCGGCATCGCCAAGCTGCGACCATTCGGCCAGCAAGGTCTGCGCGGCCCCCGACATGGTGGCAAGGGGCGACCTCAGGTCGTGCGCCACGATGGCCACGAACTCGTTCTTGAGTTGATCCACGATGCGGAGGCGTTCGGCGACCTCCTTTTCCCGTTCGAGGGAGACGCGCAGCTCTGCGAGGCTGACGTCGAGGTCACGGTTGGCAACGGCCAGCTCCTCCGTGCGGGCGGCCACGCGCAGTTCGAGCGTATGCGTGAGCGCCTCCACCTCTGCGAACCCCTCGGCGTTCTCAAGCGCGGCCCCCGCAATCGCGGTGAGCAGCTGCGCGACGCGCTCGTCGTCCTCGCCGTACAGGCCGCGCACCTCGTCATGCGTCAGGTAGAGGCAGAACGTCGGTCGACCCCGCACGTAGATCGGTGCAGCCAGCGAGGACCGCGTCGTGCTCAAGAGCATGCTGTCGCCGGGGTCGCCGGCCCCGTCCTGTCCAGAGGTGGTTGGTCGTCCGAGTTCGATGGCGCGCCGTACGAGCGTTCGGCTGACGAACGGCGTGGTCGTCTCAACGGCCTCGCCGACGGCGCCCACCTCGATCACCCGGCACGCCTGAGGGCGCAACAGCGTTTCGGCCGCCGCCTGCAACGTGGCTAAGACACCCTCGGTGGTCAAGGCGGCGGCAACACCTCTGCCTTCATCGAGCAGATGGTCGAAGCGGTCGGCCAGGGACAGCGTCGGCCCGCCGTCGCGCGGCGTCTGCGCCCCGATCAGGTGTTCGAGGAGTCGTGTCCCCTCCTCGAAGCGTGCCGCCGCGTCCGGCCACCGGGCGCACGCACCGACGCGGCCGTACGCGATCAGCGTCTGGGCGCGCTCGGCCTCCGCACCCTGCTCCTCGGCAATGGCCAGGCTGGCCTCAAGGCGAAGACGGGCCCTGTCATCGCGCCCGCCGAGCGCGGCCAACAGGCCCTGCTCACGCAGGATGTGCGGGAGATTGTTGCGGTACCAGCGGGCGGTGCGCTTGGCTCTGCGGGCCGTCCGATTCGCGCGGTGCAACTGCGCCGAACGGTCGCCAACAGTCCACGGTCCCAACCTCTCGATGCGTCGGCGCTGGGCTGTCGTCAGCCACATCACGACCGGCGCGACGTACTCCTGGCGTAGCCCGGCGCCTCGCACCAGGGAGTCTGCCTGCTCAAGCACGATCAGCGCGCCGTCCACATCGTCGATCCGAAGCAACCGCATCGCCTCCGCCTGCAACACCTCCGCTGATGTGTGCACGTCGTCGCGCGGCCGTTCGAGCGCAGCCCGTACGAGCAGGGCCGGCACGTCGCCCCCGCTCGCCTTCGACCATGCGCCGAGACCGATGCACGCGGCCTGGTGATCGCCGATGTCGAGGCCCGAGCGATGGACTCGCTGTGCCGTCGCGACGGCGGCCTCAAGCCGGCCGAGCCGATACTGACTGAACGCGATGTGCCAGGTGGCGGTGTTCATCTCCCACTGGTCACCCGTCCGGTTGAGCAGTCGGACGGCTCTGCGGCAGCTATCGATGCAGTCCTCGTACCGGGAGGCGGCATAGAGCGCGACACCGTAGAAGTGCAGCGACTGGCCTTGGCCCCACACATCGCCGAGGTCTTCACGGACGGCGAGCGACTTCATCGCGTACTTGAATGCACGCTTGTACAACGGCACGACCGTCATCACCGGCGCGTGCTCAGACCACGCCTGCGCCAACTCTGGCCCTGGCGGGTAGCGCTCCGCGATGTTCATCCCACGCAGGTGCGCCCACGCGGTGGGCACTCGTCCCTTCGAGAACCAATACGCGTACGCCATCCGGCTGTAGATGCGCGCCCCGGCCAGGTCGCGCACGCCTCGTTCGGAATCGGCGGCCCGGCGACCGAGGCGGTTCGGAGCGACCGTATGAACGATCTGCACGAGAACCTCCCATACCAGAAGGAACATGAACATCGGCCGGCGTTTCGGTGGCCGTCGACCCATGAGACGGTGAGCGTGCTCGTACGCCGCGCTGGCCTCGATGACGTCGCCTCGCTTGAACGCCAGCTCGCCGAGCCGGAAGCCGATCTCGGCACGCGATGTGTCGTCGTTTGCGCAGTCGACGGCGATCCGAAGCTGACGGTCCGCCTCGTCGTAGCGGCCCTGCAGGAGGAGTACCTCGCCGAGGCCAAGCGCGGCCCGCAGTCGCGACGCGGCGTCGTCTCCTGCGCCTCGTTCGGCCACCAGATACTGGCGTTCCGCCAGCTCCAGCGCGTGGCGGCGCCGGGCTTCGTCTCCCGCTTCGAGCGCGTACGGCAGGGCGCGGGCTGGCTCGCCGGCCGCATCGAAGTGGTAGCCGAGGTCGAAGACAGGCCGAGGAACTTCGGTCTCAAGATGTTCGGCGGCGCGCAGGTGGAGGGCGGCCAGATCGGCCGGTAGAGCATCGGCGAGCAGTGTCTCGCGTAGCTTGTCGTGGACGAACGCACAGCGGTCACCAGCGCCGCCCGACCACAAGATGTGACGCCGCCGGGCCTCATCGATGCCTGCGAACGCCTCGCTCGCAGCCTGCCCCGCGAGGCGGGCCGCCAGATCGAAGGGGAACTCCTTTCCGAGGACAGCTCCAACGACGAGCAGTCGCCGGGCCGGCTCCGGAAGCAGTCGAAGGCGCTGCGTCAAGAACGCCGCGGCGCGCCGCGAGGACTGCGCGCCCGCCATCGCGGCGGGGTCGATCTCCCACGTGTCGCCATCACGCACGAGGGCTCGGCTCTCGACGAGACCGCGCAGGACGGCGGAGGCCATGAACGGGCTGCCGGATGCCAGGTGTTCGATGACGTCGACGGCCTGGGTCGGGAGCGGACCGGCCATCGACTCCACGAGGCCCCGCACGTCCGCGGTGGTGAAGGGAGCGAGACGCAGGCGCAAATGGGCGTCAGCTCGACGCAGCTGATGATCTGCGCCAACCTCCTCCGACCGGAAGGCGGCG
>JAYUDU010000531.1:0-8179 GCA_043739605.1 Acidimicrobiales bacterium
CCCCAGCGGATCAACGGACTCGGTGTCCTATGACGTGTGGGCCAAGCTAAAGATCCCGAGCATCGGTGGATGGCACTTCAGCGAGGACTTCTACACCCAGCGTGCCCCGTACCGATACGACATCCTCATGGACGGCACCCGTTCGGTTCGCAACCTGGCCGACTACTATTGCAAGAAGTTGGTTGGGCGGCCAGCAGACCATGCTGGCGTGACCATCCACACCAGCATCCCTGGTGGCCGGGCCACCATCCGCAAGGTCGGCATCCTCGTTCCAGAGCTTGCCGCTGACGTGCAGAACGGGCGCCTCTTCCAAAAGCTCATCCAGGGTGATCGGTGTGGCAAGGTCGGTGACGCGCCGGTCCTCATCGAGTACGCCAGCGACATCTCCAAGGCCCAGGAGCAGGCCATCTCGGCCATCCAGAAGATGATCGCAGAGAAGGTCACCACCATCGTCTGCGTGTGCGACCCCATCGCGCCGCTCTACTTCACCAAGGAAGCGGACACCCAGCGCTACTACCCGGAGCACTTGATGGAGGGAATCAGCCTCATCGACTATGACCCGGTCGGGCGTCTGTACACACCATCGCAGTGGAACCACGCCTTTGGCATCAGCCACCTCTACGGCTTCGGCGACAAGTCGAAGACCTACGAGCAGGTCGAGTGGGCCGCGACCGGCCATACCGGCAACGTCTACGAGAACATGGGTCTCGTCGGTGGCTACGAACGGGTCTTCGGCTGGTTCTTGCAACAGGCCGGGCCGCGCCTCTCGCCCCAGTCGATGCACAAGGCCATGATCGAGAAGGGCTTCAGCCGGGGCGGGTGGATCGAGACCGGCATGAACCCCCAAGCCTTCAAGGCGCGGTGGGGCCCCGGTGACTACACCGCATGGGACGACGCCAAGGAGGTCTACTGGGACCCCGCGGCGGTGTCCGCGTTCGACGGCAAGGCCGGCACCTACAAGGTCATCGACGGCGGCAAGCGCACCGACGTGAACCAGTGGACACCGTCGGACGGCGTGCCGTACATCCCGGTCAAGTCGGCCTGATGGCTGCTGTCACCCTGGAGCCGGCGGGGGGCACCCCGCCGGCGTCGCGCCGCGCGCTCGGCGACACCGCAACCCTCACCGCCATCCTGCGCCGGCCTCGCACTGCGCTTGGGATCCAGGGTGCCGTCATCTTCGCGATCCCGCTGTTGCTTGGCATCGTGGCTCCAGGGGCACTTGCGCCGCTTGGCGTGCTGATCCAGGGCTACATCCTTGGAGGCCTGTATGGCTTGCTAGCGGTCGGGCTGATCCTCGTCTACCGGGCAAACCGCATCATCAGCTTCGCCCAGGCCTCGCTTGGCTCTGTGCCAGCCGTCGCCGCGCTCACCCTGCTCGCCCGCCGGGGCGTGCCCTACGCCGCGGTCGTTCCGATCGTGCTCCTCGGCGCCGCGTTCCTCGGCGCCGTCGTCGAACTGGTCCTGCGACGCCTGTCTGGCGCGCCGCGCCTCATCTTCACCGTCGCCACCATCGGCGTCGGGCTTCTGCTGGCCTTCGTCGAGCTGATCACGCCCTCCATCATCGGAGGCGTTGACACCGGAGGCGCAACGTTCCACACGCCGTTCAGCGACTTCGCGGTGCAGATCGGCATCACCCGCATCACCGGCGACTACTTCGTGGCGCTCGTCGTCATCGCCGTCTGCGTCGCTGGCGTCGGCGCGTTCTTCCGCTTCACCGACATCGGCCTCGCGGCCAGGGCGTCAGCAGAGAACGCAGAGCGGGCCGCCCTCGTCGGCATCCCGGTGCGGCGCATCTCGCTCATCGTCTGGATCCTCGCCGCGGTGCTGTCCGGCATCGCCGTGTTCCTGCGGGGTCCCCTCGTCGGCCTCCCCACCGGCGGCACCGCGGGGCCGAGCGTGCTGATCTTCGGCCTCGCCGCCGCCGTCATCGGCAAGATGGAGGACGGCGTCCGGGCGTTCGGTGCCGCCATGGGCATCGGCATGATCGTCCAGGTCACCCAGTTTCGCACCGGCAAGTCGTCGATCGCGGATGGGGTTCTCCTCATCGTCATCCTCATCGCCCTGTTGTCACAGCGCCAGAGCTTGTCCCGCGGCAAGGACACCGGCATTGCCAGCTGGCAGGTCGCCCGCGACCAGCGCGGCATCCCGAGCGAGCTCATCAACGTCCCAGAGGTCCGCTACGCGAGGCAGGGGGTGTGGGCCCTGATCGGCATTGCCGTGCTGGCGGCGCCGCTCGTGTTCCCGGCCGATGCCGGCCGCCTCGCCATCGTCTGTTGCTATGCGATCGCTGCGGTGTCGTTGGTCATCCTCACGGGCTGGGCCGGCCAGATCAGCCTGGGCCAGTTCGGCTTCGCCGGCGTCGGCGGACTCGTCACCGCCCACCTCGCGTCCAACCTCGGATGGGACATGTGGACGGTGCTGGTGTGCGCCGGCCTGGCGGGCGCGTTCACCGCGGTCCTGGTGGGCCTGCCTGCCCTCCGCATCCAAGGGCTGTTCCTTGCTGTCACCACGCTGGCGTTCGCGTTCACCGTGCAGGACATCGTGCTGAACAAGGACTACACCGGCCACTTCCTCATCCGTGACCAGCTCAAGGGCGTCGAGCGACCGGCGCTGTACGGCCGCGTCGACCTCGCCCCCGAGAACCGCTTCTACTACCTGTGCCTCGCCCTGTTGGCGTGCGCACTGGCAAGCGCATCCGTGCTGCGACGCACCAGGGCGGGCCGCGTCCTGCTGGCCAGCCGTGACAACGGCAAAGCCGCCCAGGCGTACGGCATCAGCATCGCCCGCACCCGGCTGGCGGCGTTTGCCCTGTCCGGGTTCTTTGCCGCGGTCGCTGGCTCCTTGATGAGCTTCCAACTGGGCAACGTCAACCAAGGCACGTTCACGCCGCTGGTGTCGATCTCGCTTCTCGCGGCGGTGGTCATCGGCGGCACCACGTCGCTGAGTGGCGCCATGCTCGGCACGCTGTGGGTGTTCGGCATTCCGCTGTTGCTGGAGAAGCGCATCGCGGGCGTCGGATTCCTCGCGGGCGGCGTCGGCCTCCTGCTGTTGTTGCTCGTGTTGCCGGGCGGGCTCGCCGAGCTGGTCGGTCGGGGCCGTGACAAGTACCTGCGGTGGGTCGCCAACCGACGCGGCATCGTCGTGCCGAGCCTTGTTGCCGACGTTCGCACCCCCGACGCGGTGCCCCCGACGCCCGTCGAGGCTGCGGCCGCCATCCAAGCGGGCGTCGACTCCGACGGCGACCCCGGGCGCGATCTCGAAGGGATCGTGTTGCTATGACGCTGGTCGAGGCACCTCCCACCGCACCGGCTCCCCCGCCTGCGCGGAACATTCCGGGACCGGCCGCATCGCTCCTCGAACGGCTCAAGGCCACCACCGGTGGCGTCGACCCGTTCCCGCTCGGCGTGCTCGCGACGTTGTTCTTCTTCGACGAGTTCGACACGGCGGCGTTCAACGTCCTCGGTCCGCAGATCAAGCTGGCCTTCGGCCTGACCCAGAGCGAGTTCGCCACCATCGTCGTGGCCAACCTGTCCGTGGTCTTGCTCCTGGCCATCCCGCTCGGCCACTTCGCAGACCGTCTGCCTCGCCGCAAGCTGATCGTCGCAGGCGCCACGCTGGCGGGCGTCTGCTCGCTCCTCACTGGGCTCGTGCCGGGCGGCATCATCGCGCTGCTGGTGCTGGTGCGATTGGGCAACGGCGTCGGCCGTCTCATCAACGACCCGATCCACACCTCCTATCTGGCCGACTCCTACAAGCCCGCCGACCGGCCTCGAGTGTTCGCGTTCCACCGCAACGCGCCCTACCTCGGAGCCATCTTCGGGTCTGCGCTTGCCGGCATCGTGGCCGCGGCCACCGGCTCGTTCCGTGCTGCGTTCGTCATCCTCATCATCCCGATCCTCGCCACCGCGCTCGTAGCGCTCCGCCTGCCAGAGCCCAGGCGCGGCGCGACCGACAGCGACGAAGAACCCGATCCGTTCGGCATGACAGAGGCGCCCGCGCCGTTCCGTGAGGCCGTCCGCATCCTGTTCACGGTCAAGACCCTCAAGCGGCAGTTTGCGTCGTGGCTGTTCATCGGCGCAGGCCTGGTGCCGCTCGCTGCACTGCTTCCCGTGTACCTCGAGAAGGTCTTCGGCCTCGGACCGCTCGCCCGCGGCGGGGTCACCGCCCTCAACGCCGCGTGCACCTTCGCGGCCATTCGGGCGGCGGGACCATGGACGCAGCGGTGGATGGCCAAGGGGTTGGGGGCACCGGTGCGACGAGCCGGCGCGGCACTCGCGGGCGTCGGCGTGGGCATCCTGCTCATCGCGCTGGTGCCCGGCGGCGGCGCGATCTCCTTGGCCGCCGTCGTCGTTCTCGGCGCCGGCACCAGCTACGTCGCCGGCATCTTCACACCGCCGTTCGTCACCACGCAGGCGCTGGTCAGTCCTGCCCGGGTCAGGACGCTGTCGTTCTCGTTCGGCTCGTTGTTCCTCGTAACCGGCGTGTGGCTGTTGTACATCCTGCCCGGCGTCGCCAAGCTGGCCGACGATTCTGTGCGCCAGGGCCTCGGCGCGACCGCACCGTTCTGGGTCATCGGCGGGCTGATCCTGGCGTCGGCTGGCCGCTTCGTCGAGGGCGACACGATGCAGGCCATCAATGGTGCGGCGTTGGCAGCCCAAGCGCGCGCCGCGGCGGGGGCAGGCGACACCCTGCTGTCGTGCCGGGGCGTTGAGGTCGGCTACGACCAGGTACAGATTCTGTTCGGCGTCGACCTCGAGGTGCACAAGGGCGAGATCGTGGCCCTGCTCGGCACCAACGGCGCCGGCAAGTCGACCCTGCTGAGGGCCATCACCGGCCTCACCGATCCGATGGGCGGCTCTATCTACTTCGAGGGCAACGACCTCACCCACGCCGAGCCCCAAGCGGCGCTCGCCGCGGGCATCGTGCTGGTTCCCGGCGGGCGGGCAGTGTTCCCGACGCTCACCGTCGCAGAGCACCTCAGGGCCGCCGGGTGGCTCTATCGCGACGACCCTGCATACCTCGCTGCGGCCAACGAAGACGTCCTCGTCACGTTCCCTCGGCTCCGCGAACGCTATGAGCAGCTTGCGGGCGACCTGTCCGGCGGCGAGCAGCAGATGCTCGCGCTCGGCATGGCGTTCATCGCAAAGCCGAAGCTCCTGCTCATCGATGAGCTGTCGCTCGGCCTCGCTCCGACGATCGTCGAGCAGTTGTTGGGCATCGTGCGCCGGATCCGCGACGAGGGCACCGCCATCATCCTCGTCGAGCAATCCATCAACGTCGCGCTGACCGTCGCGGAGCGCGCCTACTTCCTCGAGAAGGGGGAGGTGCGCTTCGAGGGACCGACCTCAGAGCTGCTCCAGCGCGACGACATCCTGCGCTCTGTGTTCCTCCAAGGCGCAGGCGAGAACCTGGGCGGCGCCCTTTCCACCGGCGACGCAGCCGGCTCCGCCAGCTCGTTCTCGATGGGCTCGCTTGGCGAGGCGCCGACTCGCGCAGCGCCTGAGCACACCGGCCCGGCCCTCGAGGTCAACGGCTTGGTCATGCGATTTGGCGGCATCACCGCCGTCGACAACACGTCGTTCTCGGTCAATGCCGGCGAGATCCTCGGTCTCATCGGCGCCAACGGGGCGGGTAAGACCACCATCTTCGACCTCATCTCCGGCTTCCTCACGCCCACCTCCGGCCGCGTCGTGCTCAATGGCCGCGACATCACCGCCGCCACGCCAGATGCCAGGGCGCGCGCCAGACTTGGACGCTCGTTCCAAGATGCCAGGCTCATCCCGAGCCTCACCGTTGCCGAGAACCTCGCGCTGTCCTTGGAGCGCCACCTTGAGGTGCGGGGCACGCTCGCCGCTGCGCTCGGCCTTCCCGGCGTCCTGCGCCAGGAAGAGGACATCGCGTACTCTGTGGCCGACCTCGTGGAACTGTGCGGGCTCGGAGCCTTCCGCGATAAGGCCGCCCGCGACCTGTCAACAGGTAGCCGCCGCATCGTCGACCTCGCCATGTGCATCGCTCACGATCCTGCGGTGCTCCTCCTCGACGAACCTGCGGCCGGCATCGCCCAAAAGGAGGCAGAAGCCCTCGGACCTCTGCTGCGGCGCATCCGCGACGAGACCGGATGCGCGCTCCTGCTCATCGAACACGACATGCCCCTCATCTGTGGTGTCGCTGACCGCCTCATCTGCCTCGAGCTGGGCGCGCCCATCGCGGAGGGCACGCCAGCGGAGGTGATGGCCGACGCACGGGTACAGGCCAGCTACCTCGGCGGCGATCTCGCCACCATCAACCGTTCCGGCGCCGTCGCACCCCCACTCCCAGACGGCTCCCGCCCCCGTGCTCGTCGCAAGGCCACGCCTCGCGCCATCACCACCAACACGTCGCCAGCCGCGTCCCCCGATGATGTGGTCGGCAACGACGCCGACGTGACGCGCCCCTCGTCGGCGCGGACACCGCGCCGAGCCGTGCGCCCATGAGGCGACCGCGCGCCGGATGGTGGTTCGGGGTGGCCGGGGCCGCGCTCGCTCTGTCGGCCGCCGGGGGTGGCAACGCCCGCTCTGCCACCGTGGCCGATACGGGCTGGTGGCGGATGTCCACCACGGCCGCGAACCTCGGCGCGGCCGGAGCGGGCCCGACGCCGGGCCAGCTTCAAGTCAGCAGCGACCCCGGCGGCGTCTCTGCCCTCGCCGCGGTGCGCGTCACGCTGGACGCAGGCGAGCAGCCCACTCGGCTCGTGCTGACCGTCGCTTCGACCACCGCCACTCCGACCCTGGTCGCGTGTCCCGCTGGATCTGCATGGAAGCGAGAGTTCGGGGGAGTCGCCGCCAACGCCCCGGCGGCTGCATGCAACGTCGCCCAGACGAACGTCATCATGGACGCGGCGCACGCAACCGTGCCGTTGTCCGCCGCGTTCGTGCGCAACGGCATCATCGACGTCGTGCTCGTCCCTGCGAGCACGACCGGTGTGCCGCCAACGTTCACGCTCGTGTTGGAGCCTGTCGCCGATGGGGCGGCCGAGGTCACCCGTTCGGCGCCGACGACCGCAGCGCCTGCTGGGTCGGCGGGGTCGGCGGGGTCGAGCGCGCCGGGTGGCAACGCCACTCCCACTCGCTCTTCGCCGACCACCCCAACGCCGGCCAACTTCCCAGCGATCCGATCGCCCGACATCTCCACGCCCGCGGGCCCGAGCTCGGATGGCACCGCAGTCTCCCCGTATGAGGTCGCCGCGCCCCTCGCCCTTGTGCCCGCCCTTGCGCCCAGCAGGGTCGGCGTGCGTCGCGGTTCGCCGCTCGACCTTGCTCGCTCCACGCGTGTCTCAACCGGTCGCGACGGCGCCCAGCGGCTCGCCCTCTTGCTGTTCCCATTGGCCGGGGTGGGCGCGATCGTCGCGTTCAACACCGATGCTGGGGAACCCCGTGCGCTCGGTCCCCTGCTGGGACGGCGCGCCCGCGCCGCCGCCAGCACCGCCGGCGGCGTTGTCGCAACAGACGAGACGGCCGGAGGCATCGGTCGCTTCCGGCGATTGCGCTCAGACCCGCCCCCACCCATCACCTGAGGGCCTGCGCTGCTCCCTCATGCCACGCAGAGAAGGGGGCTGGCCGCCATCAACCGATGTCGCCGCCGAGGTAGGCGTTGCGGACCGCCGGGTCGTTGAGGAGATCAGACGCCGGCCCGGACTTGACCACCTGGCCGACCTCGAGAACGTAGGCACGGTGAGCGAGGGCAAGCGCCTGGGCGGCGTTCTGCTCGACGAGCAGGATGGTGGTGCCTTGCCGGTTGATCTCACCGATGATCTCAAAGATCTGGGCGACCAGCATCGGCGCGAGCCCCATCGACGGCTCGTCGAGCAGCATCACCTTGGGGTGCGACATCAGCGCACGGCCGATGGCGAGCATCTGCTGCTCGCCGCCAGACATCGTCCCTGCCATCTGCGCGCCCCGCTCCTGGAGGCGAGGAAACAGCTCGAAGACACGTGCCATGTCGTCATTGCGACTGCCCCGATCTGCGCGCGTTCTCGCGTACGCACCCATGTCGAGGTTCTCGATGACAGTCATCCCTGGGAAGATCCCACGGCCCTCGGGAGCCTGGCAGATGCCCCCCACGGTGCGCTTGTACGCCGCGACCGATGTGATCTCGTCGCCGGCGAAGAGGACGCGACCGCTGGTGACAGGGCGCACGCCAC
>JAYUDU010000532.1:0-3172 GCA_043739605.1 Acidimicrobiales bacterium
TTGCCCTGCAAGGCCAGCACCCCAAGCCGCAGCCCGGGCTCAGGGCGCGCGGGATCCCCGACGGGAGACGATGTGTCCACCTGGCGGCCTCATGCACACTCGACTCTAGGCCCCGTCACCAGCCCCGGGTGGCGAAGTTGGTCTCCAGGCCCTTCATCTCGAGTCCGGGCATCGCCGCGCCGAGCCCGCGGCTGACCTTGGCGATGATGGCGGCGTCGCGGTGGTGCGTGGTGGCCTCGACGACGGCCCGGCCGTAGCGGGCCGGGTCGGACGACTTGAAGATGCCGGAGCCAACGAACACCGACTGCGCACCCAGCTGCATGGCAAGCGCGGCGTCTGCGGGGGTCGCGATGCCACCGGCGCAGAACAGCGGGACGGGCAGCTCACCGGTGCGCTGGACCTCGAGGACGAGGTCGATGGGTGCCTGGAGCCGCTTGGCCCACTCGTAGACCTGGGCGGAGTCGGCCTGAGTGATGGCCTTGATGTCGGTGAGGATCGAACGAAGATGACGGACGGCTTCGACGATGTTGCCGGTGCCCGCCTCGCCCTTGGAGCGGATGAGGGCCGCACCCTCGCTGATGCGACGCAGGGCCTCACCGAGGTTGGTGGCGCCGCACACGAACGGGACACCGAAGCCCCACTTATCGACGTGGTGGGCCTCGTCGGCAGGGGTGAGGACCTCGGACTCGTCGATGAAGTCGACGCCGAGCGACTCGAGCACCTGAGCCTCGACGAAGTGACCGATGCGGCACTTGGCCATGACGGGGATGGTGACGACGGCCTTGATGCCCTCGATGAGCGCGGGGTCCGACATGCGGGCGACGCCGCCGTCCCTGCGGATGTCGGAGGGGACCCGCTCCAACGCCATCACTGCGACGGCACCGGCGTCCTCGGCGATCTTGGCCTGCTCTGCGTCGACGACGTCCATGATGACGCCGCCTCGCAGCATCTCGGCCAGCCCGCGCTTGACACGGTCGGAGCCGATGGTGCGAGTGGTCGAGGGGGCAGGAGTGCCAGCGTCATTGCTCATGGTGGCCTCCATCTTACGCGAGCCCCCGTGGAACCCCAAGCAGATGTCAGCTCACACGCACGCGCGAGGTGCGGTGACGGTCCGCACCGGCGCGGCGCTGCTCACGATGCCCGCTGGTGCCCGCCGCCCCGGTCACGCGAGTGCCTTCACGGCGTCGATGAGGTCCGACGTGGTCATTCGTTCTGTGTAGTTGGGGTCGACGTGCGCGGTGCGGACGACGCCGCGGGGGTCGAGGACGAACGTGGCCGGGACGGGGAGACGCCAGGTACCATCCGCGTTGACTGCGCCGAGGTCGAGGCCAATCTGGGGGTAGATGCGCTGGATGTCCTCGGTCAGCGCGAACTGGACCTTGTAGGCCGCCCCGACGACTTGGTCGAGATCGCTGAGCACGTCGAACTCGAGGCCATGCTTGTGGACGAGCGGGAGCGATGCGTCCGGCGCCTGCGGGCTGATGGCGATGAGCGAGGCGCCGAGGTCCTTCAGGTCGGGCAGTGCGGCCTGGTGGGCCTGCAGCTCGGTGGAGCAGTACGGGCACCACGCGCCGCGGTAGAACGAGATGACGACGGGACCCCTCGTCAGGCGATCGGCGAGCCGGACGTCGGGCCCGGTGGCGGCTGGGAGCGTGAAATCGGGTGCGGTGTCGCCGACCGCGAGGCCGGGGGCGGCGCCGCTGGCCCGGAGCGTGGCGATCTGGTCCTTGGCTGCGGTACGCAGCTGGGTCATGAGGTCGGGTTCGGTGATGTCGGTCATGGTGTGAGCTCTCGTTCGGTGGTTCGGTTCCCGGTCAGGGCGAGGGAAGGACGAGGTCTCTCGATGGCAGCGTCCCTCACAGTGCACCTCTGGCTGTTTCGTTGCGGATCGACCCGACCGGGCCGAGGGGACTCACGTTCACCGGATGCCCAAACGGGCATCGTCGCCGGGTGGCCGACCCTCGAGGAGCCGCAGCAGCGCTGCCGCCGGCGTGGCCAGTGGTGTGGTGGTGCGGGTGATGAGGAGGTCGGTCTCTGGTCGCCCGTCCCGCACGGTCGGACCGAATGGACTCCACCACGCGCCATCTGCGGTGATCGTGAGCTCGGGTGGCAGGTCGGCCGCGCTGGCGTGCACGCCCATCGCCGCCGCGGCGGCGCGCCCGCGGTGCACGACCGGGCGGACGACGTGGTCCTCGTCTGGCACGCCGAGCTCGCGGTGCAGCGCACACAGGCGCGCGCTCTCCTCCTCGGTCACCGGATCGTTGGGGTCGAGCGTCGTGCCGATCTTCACGCGGATGCGGCGTGCGACCAACCGTTCGATGGCGCCAACGACCGTCGCGTGGTTGTCGGCGCCCCGCTGCGCGTCGTTGTCGGCGGCCTCGACACGGTCGAGCGAAACCTGGATGGCCACGTCGGCAGTCGCCAGGGTTGCCACCCGGTCGAGCCGCTCGCCGTGGAAGAGGGTCGCGTTGGAGAGCACCACGGTCGGCAGCAGCGCAGAGACGCCGTGCAGCACATCGACGAGATCGGGCCGCAGGAACGGCTCGCCGCCGGTGATGCCGAGGTCGGTGAACCCGAGGTCCTTCGCTTCTTGGGCAATCTCCAGCATCCGCTCGGCCGCGAGCGCCCGCCGCGGTGACGACGGGGAGGAGTCGGTGAGGCAATAGGTGCAGGCCAGGTTGCAGTGGTAGTTGCTGTACATCCACACCCGGCCGGGAAGGCGACCCTCTGCGATCGCTTCGGCTATCGCGGCGCTCATGTCATCAGCCCGTTGGCCGCAAGGCGTGCCAGCACCTCGGGCGAGGTCGGAAGTTCGAGGGCGGTGCAAAAGCGATTGAGCAGCAGGGTGGTGGACACGAGCAACGTGAGCTCCACAACGACGTGGTCGGCGCGTCCGCGGCGGAACAGGGCGCGCCGGTCGGCGCTGACGGGGCCGGTGGCGACGAGCTCGTCGCACCACGCGATGAGGCTGCGGTCGGCTTCCCCGGCGAACGCGGCCTCGACGTCGGCCTCACCTCGCAGGGCGCGGACCTCGTCGATGGACAGGCCAGCGTCGACGGCGACCATCGTGTGCGCGTCGACGCAATACCGGCACGACGCCCGCGCCGAGGTGCGGAGGATGACGATCTCTTTGGTGCGCAGATCGATCGATGATGGGCCGAGCACCATGCCG
>JAYUDU010000533.1:0-3168 GCA_043739605.1 Acidimicrobiales bacterium
GACGTCATCAAGGGTGCGGGCCGCTTCGTGGATGACGGCCCACACCACCTCTGCTCCGATCGTCGGGAGACCAACGACGAGGGGCGCCGCGAGGTCGGCGTCCTCGACGGCGAGGTGGGCGACCGCCCGAGCTTCTGTGCCGTAGCGCGCCACCAGGTGTTCGCACGTGTCGAGGTGCAGCCCGGTCGAGGCTGCGAGATCGCTGCCGGCCATGCCCGGAGCGCCCCGCAACGGCAGCCGCTTGGTCGCACAACGGGCCGTGGTGCCGAGGCGCTTCGTCACTGCATCGACGGTGTCCTGCGCCATCTTGCGGTATGTCGTGAGCTTGCCGCCGGTGATGGAGATGATGCCAGACGTCGATGAGTTCACTGCATGGCGACGCGAGAGATCCTTGGTCTTCTCGCTATGGTCGTCGCCGACCAGGAGGGGGCGCAGGCCCGCCCATGTGCCGGTGACGTCGTGCACCGTGAGCGGTGAGCTGACCGACGCGTTGATGGCGTCGAGCACGTACGTGATGTCGTCAGCTGTGACCTGGGGATCATCGATGGAGCCGTGATAGTCGGTGTCGGTGGTGCCGATGTACGTCGTCTCGCCATCCCATGGAACGACGAAGATCGATCGCTTGTCCTTGGGCACGGTGACCACGGCGGCGATGTCGCAGGGCAGCTTGGCGGCGGGCACCGTGATGTGGATGCCCTTCGCGGGACGGATCGACTGCGGGTCGCGGCCCTCATCCATGGTGCGAACCTCGTCCGCCCACACCCCGGCCGCATTGACGACGCACCGGGCGCGGATGTCGGCCGGCACGGCGTGGGTTCCATCGGTCGGCCAGTGGGCGACGCCGGCATCAGGGTCGTCGGGATGGGTCGGCGTCACTTGTACCCCAGTGACCATGCCGGTGGCGTCCTTCACGAACCCGGTCACCGCGAGGTGGTTGACGCACACGGCGCCGAAGTCGATGGCCGCGGTGCGGGCCAGGGTGAGCGTGAGGCGCGCATCGTCGGCGCGGGCGTCGTAGTAGAGGAAGCCGTCGACCAGTCGGTCGGTGCGCAGCGTTGGCATGTGCTGGAGGACGGTGGCACGGTCGATCCGTTTGTGCAGCTTGCCCACACGCCACCCACCGGTGAGGTCGTACAGCCACAGCGCCGAGGAGATCGCCTTGCCGTACGCCTTGTTGGCCACTCCGTTCTTGCCGAACACCGGTATGAGGAACGGAAGGACGGAAACGAGATGGGGGGCGTTGCGCAACAGGCGCTGGCGTT
Source organism: Acidimicrobiales bacterium (assembly GCA_043739605.1). Taxonomy (GTDB): domain Bacteria; phylum Actinomycetota; class Acidimicrobiia; order Acidimicrobiales; family JAUJNH01; genus JAYUDU01. The sequence goes on from JAYUDU010000533.1 coordinate 1,263, forward strand.
CGTGGAGGTTCTCGTAGACCAGCAGGAACTCCTTCTGCTGGAGGTAGCGCAGCCCGCCGTGGATCAGCTTCGAAGATTTCGATGAGGTCCCCGACGCGAAATCGTGCCGCTCGACGAGCGCGACCGACAGGCCGCGGGAGGCGGCGTCGAGTGCGACCCCACACCCGGTGATGCCCCCTCCGATCACGAGCACGTCGAAACCCTCCGGCCTGCGCAGCGCGCCCAGGGATGCCGCGCGGTCGAACGTCCCAGTAGGAGGTGAAGCCATCGGCCCTATCCTGACGCATGGCGGCTGTGGCGTGGTTCGCGGCGATCGGGCGGTGAACGTCAGGCGACGAGAAGGGTCGACGAGAGCGTTCCGTCGTCTTCGAGGCGTAGGACGCGGGCACCGGTTGATGCGTCTGCCCCGATCTCCATCTGTTGGCCTTCGTGAGCGATCGCGAGCAGGGTCGACGGACATCCCAGCAGCGTCAGTCGGTCTGACTGCGCGAAGGCGAAGGCGTCGTGGAGGTGTCCGCTGATGACGGCCCTGACGTGGGGGCGGGCGGCCAGACCTGCGAGTAGCTCGTCGGATTCCTCGAGCTGGAACCACGCATGGGTGCTTCGCGAGCGCGGCGGGTGATGCATTGCGATGATCGTTGGACGTTCATCGAGTGCATCGAGGCGATCCATCGCGGCACCAACGTCGAGCGTGCCGTGGATCTGGTTGGGCCGAGATGTATCGAACGCGACGAGGTGCCACGATCCCAACACGGCCGACGATTTCGGTCCAAACACTTCAGCGAGCAACCGTGGGTCGTCGTGGTTGCCCGACAGTGCGAGGACGGGCGATCCCAAGGCCGACACCGCGAGGTTGAGGCGCTCGTAGGCGGCGGTCGAGGCGTCGTCGGCGTTGTCTCCCGTCAGCACGACGAGATCTGCGTGCTCTGCGGTGCGCCCCCACGCCGCGAGAACCGTCTCCAACCGGGCGTCGGGGTCGACGCCGTTGACGAGGCTGTGCGGTTCTGACCTGAGATGGGTGTCGCTCAGCTGCAAGACGGTCGCGGTCATGGGGACGTCAATCGCCGGCGGCGAGCTCTGACCACGGGGTGAGGAAGCCGTCGCGGACGATGACGGGCACGCGAGGACGCTCGCGCAGGGCCATGCCGAGCGCGAGCAGCAGATACAGAGCGCCGATGGAGATCTTGACCGGGCCGTGGAAGCTGGGCGGGCCGACGGCTCCGAACGTAAACTGGCCGAGGAAGAGCGCAAGCAGGACCTGCGCTTCGCGCTTGGACACGCGCAGATTGAGCAGCACGGACAGGGCAAACACCGACTGTGCTGCGGTGAGGAACAGCTCCTCCCGCTGCGCGGGGTCGATCGGAAGGCCGTGGAGCGAACCACTTGCGAAGCCGAACGCAACGGGCAGCGTGCCGACCAGCAGCGTCCACTGGTTGACCTTCGATGAGACCAGGGTCGACAGCCCCATCGTTGCGTTGAATCGCCAGGCGGCGAGGCTCGCGACGAGCAGCTCTGGGGCTTCGGATGCGAGCGGAGCGAGCCATTGCACGAGGAGGAACTCGTCGATGCCTGCCGACCTGCCGGTGTCGACGAGGCTCTCTGCGAAGTGCTCTGCGCACAACAGGATCGTGCCAGCGGCCAGCACCAGGAGGGCGATGACGGTGGCTCTGCGCTGCACCGTCGTGCGCCCGCCGATCCACGCCGCCGGACCGACGAGGTGGGGTTCCTCGGCCGGTCCCTTGGCGATGCGCCAGGTGTAGGCGATGTAGATGGACACCAGGATGGCCGTGTCGAGCAGGGTGATCGTTCGCTTGAGCGGAAGCGTGAGCGCGTAGGCGCACGCCAGGCCCAAGAAGGCGACCTCGACCGCGTTGGCGCGCTCGAGGGCGATGCCAGAGCGCTTGAT
>JAYUDU010000534.1:0-8112 GCA_043739605.1 Acidimicrobiales bacterium
GACGCAAATGCACCGTCTTGGGCGCCGCGCCGACGCTGACGGTGCATTTGCGTCCCCCAAGACCCCGGCCACCGGCGGTGTTCTGCACGAAGGAAGAACACCGCCTCGCATGGCACGGCAAAGCGGACCAAAGCGAGCGCCGCGAGCGGAGGTCAACGGCGGCCCGCCGCGAAGCAAGGAACAGCCAGCCGCCAACTACAGCAGCGGGAAGAAGATGCCGATCTCGCGCGAGGCCGACTCGGCGGAATCTGAGCCGTGGATGAGGTTCTCGCCCATCTCGATGGCGAGGTCGCCGCGCACGGTGCCTGGCGCGGCGTCGCGTGGGTTGGTGGACCCCATCATGGTGCGAAGGACCTTCCAGGTGTCGGCCGGACCCTCGATCACCATGACCAGTGCCGGTGAGCGGGTGATGAACGTCACGAGCTCATCGAAGAACGGCTTCCCATCGTGCTCTGCGTAGTGGACCTTCGCCGTCGCCTCGTCGATCTGGCGCAACTCGACCGCCACGAGCGTCAGCTTGCGAGCCTCGATGCGGCGGATGATCTCACCGGCGAGCCCCCGTTCGACGGCGTCTGGCTTGGCGATGACGAGGGTACGATCCACGGGGGCGGCACCCTAGCGGCCGGGCGGAGGCCGACCGATCGCTCGCCTTCCGCTGGCCTTCGGACTACGCCAAGTTGCGGTCGGCTCGAAGCCGAAGCCGCCATGTGACGCCCGCTCCCCCAGCCATGACGAGGCACCCCGCGCCGACGGTGACGATCAGGAGGGTCGAGTCGCTCGTCCCGCCTGACCGAGCCCTGGCGAGCATGACCGCGGCCTCGGGGACGGGCTGGCCGTCTCGGACCGACGTCGGTGCGCTGATCTCGGGCCCGACGAGTTCGGGCGCGACGGTCGTTGCAGGCGCCTCGGTGCTTGGGGGCGCCGCCGTGGTCGTGGTCGTTGGGGCCTCCGTCGTCGTCGGTGCCGCGGATGTCGGCGGCGCGGCGGTCGCCGCCGGCGCGGTCGCGCCGCGGGGCGTCTCGCCTCGGCGGGTTGTGGGCGGCGCGGTCTGGGGCGGAGCCGAAGGACGGGGCTGCGTGGTCGCCGGCGACGGCTGGGCGGCCTGTGTCGCCATGAAGTCGTGCGTCGTCCACAACCGGCCGTCACTCGCTCGGACGACGCCGACACCGAACGAGGTGAGCTCTGGGTCGGTCATGTTGGCGTAGTGCTTCGACGACTGCACGAAGGCATCGAAGACCTGGTCGACGGTGTCGCCCGTGCCGATGTTCTCTGCGAGCTTGCGCCAGTTGGACGGCGCCTGGCTGGAGAGGTTCGGGTTGTGGGAGAGCGAGCGCTGATCGCGCATGTGTGCGGACCAGTTGCGCGCCGTCTGCGTCAACTGGGCATCGACGCTGAGCTGGCCGAGGCCCTTCGAAACCCGAAGGCTGTTGATCTTGGCGATGAACGCCGCCTCGTCACCGCCGTCGTCGGCGGCGGCGGGACGAGCCCCCATCATCCACGACGAGAGCACCAGCCCGAGCAGACCGACGAGGGCGGCGATCCTGATCGTGCCGGACCGCGCTGTCATCGACGGGACAAGTGGTTGCGTGCCCATCGTGATCACGCTGTGTGGTGTCGGCCTCGCTCCTCGAAGCCTTGAGACCCATATCGCGGCCTATTGCACTGCGTTTCTTAGCTTTCTGAACTATGTGAGCCCGCTGCGATTGGCCATCACCGAGCGTGCTGCTCCGACGACGTGAAGGCTTCCCGTCACCAAGACCAGCTCGTCGGAGCGACTGTCAGCCAGCGCCATCTCAATGGCGTCTGCGACCGATGGCGCCACGAGCGTGTCGATGCCGAGCGCCTCCGAGGCGTCGGCGACCTGGTTGGCCGGAACGGCGCGGGGGGACGGGGCTGCACAGGCCACCAGCAGCCGGATGCTTTCGGGCCCAAGAGCACGCAACAGGTCGGTGGGATCGTGGCCGCCGAGGCATCCGAAGACCACAACCCTGCCCGAAGCCCTGCCAAAGCCTTCATCCAGCGCCGCACCGAGCGCAGCGGCACCATGCGCGTTGTGGGCACCGTCGAGCACGACCAACGGATCGCTGGCGACGATCTCAAGCCGGCCCGGTGACGTGACCAACCCGAGCCCCTCCATGACGACATCCTCAGATGCTGCAATTCCGAGGAACGCCTCGGTGGCGGCGACGGCCACGGCGGCGTTGGCCCCCTGATGGGCGCCATGGAGGAGAAGTGACACCTCCTCGTAGCGGGCGGCAGGCGTGCGGATCGTGAGGAGGCGGCCGCCGACCATGGGGTCGTTCGACTCGCACGCGAAGTCGCGATCCACGAGCCATACGGCCTCCGCGCCCTGGTCGAGCGCGCACGCCTCGAGCAGCGCAGCGATGGCGGGGTCCTCCTCGCCCACCACACAGATGGCTCCCGGCTTCACGATGCCCACCTTGTCCCGCGCGATGTGCTCCCGCGTAGGGCCGAGGTACTCGGTGTGGTCAAGCTCGACGTTGGTGATGACGGCCACGAGGCCGTCGGCGACGTTGGTCGTGTCGAAGCGACCACCGAGCCCGGCCTCGATCACGGCGACGTCCACCGCGATGTCGGCGAACCACCTGAAGGCCGCCGCCGTGACGAGCTCGAACCAGCTGGCGCGGAACGGCGTGCCCTCGATGGACAGGATCGCCTCGATGCCAGCCAGGCTGCGGAGCTGATCGGCGAGGTCGGCGTCTGGAATGGACCCGCTCAGCTCGCGCTGGTGCTCTCTGCGGTCGGCGCCCAGTGGCGGCCCGCTGATACGTTCGTTGACGCTCTCGAGGTGGGGGCTGGTGTAGGTGCCGACGCTGAGCTGCGCAGCGGTCAACAGCGAAGTGACCATCCGCGATGTCGAGGTCTTGCCGTTCGTACCGGTGATGTGGACGATCGGGTACGAGGTCTGCGGATCTGCGGACGCGTCGAGGAGCGCCCTGATGCGCGTGGGGGTGGCGGTGCGGAGGGCGCCGCCCGGGCCGGGAGGCGCCCCGATGCTGCGCGCTTCAAGGTTGATGTGCCCGTCCAGCCACGCGAGCAGCTCACCGAGATCGCGGGTGCGCTCGCGGGCTGTCCACCCATCACTCACTGGCGCAGCTCCGGGCCAGCCTTGGCCGCGACGAGCGCCGCAGTCACCCGGTCGAAGACGACTTCGACGGCCTTGTCAACGACCTGGTCGACGACCCTGGTGGCGACGCGCTCGACCAGCGGCCGGGCGATGCCGACGGCCCGCAGCGCCGCGCCACCCGCCGCGCCGCGCAGGTCTGGGTGCGAACGCCGCCGCAGATGCAGGCCCGTGCCGGCAAGCGCGCCCACCGCCAATCCCCCGATCGTCGGCACGAGGATCGATGGCCGCGAACCTCCGCCGGCTGTGGCTCGCATGCGTCCAACGCACGCGCCCGCCACGCCGCCGATGACCGCTCCGCCGATGATCCTCCGCATGCCTGCAACCTACTGGCGCCGGCCGCACCCTCTTCCCATCCAACCAGCGCGGCCGGAGCCACGGGTTACGAGGCGGCGCGGCGGGGTCGCTGGACCGGCTCGAGGCGAGGGTGAAGCGTGGGTGCAACCCGTTCGAGCACAACGGCACGGGTGACCTCGCAGCGGCCGACGTCGACCCTGCTGGGCAGGTCGTACATGACCTCGAGCAGGACCTCCTCGAGCACCGCGCGCAGCGCGCGCACACCCGTCCCCCGCAGCAGCGCCTGCTCTGCCACTGCTTCGAGAGCGCTGTCTGTGAAGACGAGCTCGACGCCGTCAAGCTCGAACGTGCGGCGGTACTGCTTGACGAGGGCGTTCTTCGGTTGCACCAGGATCCGCACCAGGGCGTCCTTGTCGAGATTGCGGACCGCGCCGATGACGGGAAGTCGCCCGATGAACTCAGGGATGAGGCCGAACTTGAGGAGGTCTTCTGGCAGTACCTTGGTCATCAGGCCGTCTGGGTCATGATCGACCGTGGAGGAGAGATCTGCCCGGAAGCCGATCGACTTGCGGCCAACGCGCCTCTCGATGATGCGCTCGAGTCCGGCGAAGGCGCCACCGCAGATGAACAGGATGTTGGTCGTGTCGATCTGGATGAACTCTTGGTGGGGGTGCTTGCGACCACCCTGGGGCGGTACCGACGCGATCGTGCCTTCGAGGATCTTCAGCAGCGCCTGCTGAACGCCCTCGCCAGAGACGTCTCTGGTGATGGACGGGTTCTCGCTCTTGCGGGCCACCTTGTCGATCTCGTCGATGTAGATGATGCCCGTCTCGGCCTTCTTGACGTCGTAGTCAGCGGCCTGGATGAGCTTGAGGAGGATGTTCTCCACGTCTTCGCCGACGTAACCAGCCTCGGTGAGCGCGGTTGCATCGGCGATGGCGAATGGCACCTTCAGCAGGCGGGCCAGCGTCTGCGCCAGGTGGGTCTTTCCGCAGCCGGTGGGGCCGAGCAACAAAACGTTTGACTTCGAGAGCTCGATGTCGACCTCTGCATGCACCGACGTCGGGTGGTTGTGCGGTGGGGTCTGAATGCGCTTGTAGTGGTTGTAGACCGCTACGGAAAGCTGCTTCTTTGCCTGTTCTTGGCCGATGACGTAGTCGTCGAGAAAAGCGTGGATCTCCCGAGGCTTGGGGAGCTCGTCGAAGCCGACTTCGGTTGGATCGGCCTCCTCTTCCTCGATGATGTCGTTGCACAGATCGATGCACTCGTCACAGATGTACACCGCTGGGCCAGCGATCAGCCGCTTGACCTGCTTCTGTGATTTACCGCAAAAGCTGCACTTGACCAGATCTCCACCCTCGCCGAACTTCGCCATGTGAGTCCCCGTCGCTCGCGTTCAGTGGCCGCCGTCGCTCAGGCGACGCTGGGGACGGCGGTCAGGACCGCAGATTCCTGGGTGGTGATGACCTCATCGATGATGCCGTACTCCTTGGCCTCTGCTGCGGTCAGGATGAAGTCGCGGTCGGTGTCCTTGGCGATCTTCTCGACCGTCTGGCCGGTGTCGTTGGCGAGGAGCTGGTTGAGCTCGTCACGCATCCGCAAGATCTCCCGCGCCTGGATCTCGATGTCTGTGGCCTGGCCGCCACCGCCGCCGTGGGGCTGATGGATGAGGATGCGGCTGTGCGGGAGCGAGAACCGCTTGCCCTTGGTGCCGCCGGCGAGGATGACCGCGGCAGCAGAGGCCGCTTGGCCGAAGCAGAACGTCTGGATGTCGTTGCGCACGTAGCGCATCGCGTCGTAGATCGCGAACAGCGCAGTGATGTCACCGCCGGGGCTGTTGATGTAGATGCTGATGTCTTGCTCGGCGTTCTCTGACTCGAGGAACAGCAGCTGCGCGACGATGAGCGAGCTGACGGTGTCGTCGACCGGCGTCGCCAAGAAGATGATGCGTTCCTTGAGCAGCCGGGAGTAGAGGTCGAACGCCCGCTCGCCCCGGCTGGTCGACTCGACGACCGTCGGCACCAGGTAGTTGCGGGGCTGCATGGGACCGCTCACTTCGCCTCCTCGGCGTTCTCGTTGGCGACGGCCTCGTTGCCGTCGCTGTCGTCAGTCTCGTCGCCTTCGTCGGGCAACGTGAGCAATGCACGGTCCACCGCGTTTCCGTCGGCGTCGAGCACCTCTGCATGATCCATCAGCCACTCGAGAGCCTTGGCCTTGCGGACGTCCATCTTGACCGCGCTGATGCGGTCGGCACGCTCAAGCTCACGCCGCAACTGGGCCGCCGCACGCTGGAACTGCGGTGCGAGGCGCTCGATCTCCTCGTCGATGTCGTCGTCGGTGGCGTCGATGTCTTCGGCCTCCGCCAATGCCCGCAAGGCGAGGTCGGCCTTGACCGCCGGCAGCGACAGCGTGCGCAGCTCGTCGACGAACGCCTGCGGCTCTTGACCGGTTGCTGCGAGGTACTGGTCGATGGTGGCGTTCTGGCGGCCGAGGGTCTGGGCCATCTCGTTGATGCGACGGCTCGTCTCCTCGTTGACGAGCGACTCTGGGATGTCGTCGGTGACGAGGTCGGTGAGTTGGGCGAGCACGCCGTCACGCAGGGCGATGTTGGCCTGCACGCGCTTCGACGCGGTGAGGCGCGTGCGCAGATCGTCCTTCAGGGCGTCGACGGTGTCGAACTCCGACGCCTCGTCGGCCCACTCGTCGCTGATCTCGGGGAGGATCTTCTCTTGGACGCCCTTGACCGTGACGACGAAGTCGATGACCCGGTCGTCCTCATCCTTGACGGGGACCGTGGCCTGGAACTGCTTGACCTCGTCGATGGCGGCGCCGAGGAGGTTGGCGTCGACCTCGTCGGGGAAGCCCGACTTCGAGCCCACCTCGTACACGTAGTCCTCGACGTCGTCGAGGGTGTCTTCGTGGTCGTCGTGCTGGCGGGTGGCCTTCAGGTCGATGCGGACGACATCGCCGGTCTGGACGGGCCGCTCGACATCGTTGAGCTCGGCCATCTGGCCGCGGAGGCGGTCGATCTGGGCGTCGACGTCTGCATCGGTGACGTCGAAGGCATCGAGGGTGACCGAGATGCCGCCGTAGCCCTCGATGCCGACCAGTGGGCGCACGGGCACGATGGCGTCGAAGGTGACGGGACCCGACTCTTCGCCGCCCGTGATGGCGATCTCCGGTTGGGCGATGGCGTCGACGTCGCCGTCCTTGATGGCTTCGGCGTAGTACTCGGGCAGGGCCTCACGCAGCGCCTCTTGGCGGGCGTAGCCGGTGCCCATGCGGGCCTCGAGCAGCTTGCGGGGAGCCTTCCCCGGGCGGAATCCTGGCAGCCGGACCTCACGGGCGAGCTTCTTGAAGGCCTTGTCGACCGCCTTCTCGAACTCCGCCTCATCGACCTCGACCGAGAGCTTGACCTTGTTGCCCTCAAGGGGCTCGACAGTGGAACGCATGACGGCAGGTGAGCGTACTGGAGCCGGGGCCGGTGTTCGGGATGGGCGGCCCCGGCGCTCAGGATTGGCCGGTCGCCCACCCGCAATGGCATAACCCACGACGAACGCCGCGCGGCGGTGTCCGTGTTCAGCGCTCGTCCACGCGCTGCGTCCAAGCGCTCACGACCATCGCTGTCGATCGTGCGATCTCCCAGTCGCCACCATGCTCGGCGAACCACCGCGAAGTCGATCGCCGGAGGGCCGAACCCCGGGCTCGCACCTCGATGATCGCGTCGGCCAGGGCATCAACCGAGCCATCGACGACGAGGCCCGTCACCCCGTGCACGACTCGTTCGGCGGCCAGAGAATCCGGCGCATCGACGACCACGACGGGCGTGCCCACCGCAATCGCTTCGGCTGCGACCAAGCCCCACCCCTCGCGCTCCGAGCACACGAGGAGGCACAGCGCTTCGGAGATAGCCGAGCGGAGCTCCTCCTCGGCGACGAACCCACACGCGTCGATCGCCACATCTGGGGCGGACGCGATCGCTCGGCGCATTCGCTCGCCGTCTGGCCCGTCGCCGATGATCCGGCCCGACAGCCCGGGGCTCCGCCGCGCCGCAGCACCGATCGCATCAACTGCAAGCGGCGCGCGCTTTTCGGGGATCAGGCGGCCCACGAACAGCACCTCCGTCGGATCGGCTGGGTGTCGGTCGACCCAGGGAACCCCTGCGGGCGACAGCAGCCCGGGGAGGACCACGACCTCACCTCGCACGCCGAGACGTCCGAGGCGCGTCGCGATCCGTCGCCCGGTGGTGAAGGAGGCATGCGGCAACCGAAGGCACGCGGCCTGCACTGCGAAGCCGATCGTTCCACCGAGGGTCCCGACATACGCCCGCCAGTACGCCCGACTCCACACCTCGTGCCAGTCGACGAACACCGGCGTGCCCGAACCGATGAGGGCCGCTCGCGCGCCGATGAGGGAGAAGTAGGGGAACGAGGCAAGGTGCACCACGTCAAACGACCGTCTGCGACGGAGCAGAAACCAGAAGATGGCCACGCCGTATCTGACCGGCGGCAGGATCCGGCGGCGACCCTCGGTCGTGTAGAGGTCACCAGAGCCACCCATGCCAGCCACAATCACTCCGTCGATTTGCGGCACGTCGCCGACCGGCCACTGTGTCCGGGTTGCGTACGTGACTGCCCAACCTCCGGCCGCAGCGTCGGCTGCGAGCCGTG
>JAYUDU010000535.1:0-3155 GCA_043739605.1 Acidimicrobiales bacterium
TGCGCTGACGTCGGCTCTGGCCGCACTCGCGGCAACGGGGCCAGAGCCCATTCGCAACGAGCTCGCGGCCCTCCGAGCCGCGCTCGATGGCGTGGTCAGCGGGCTCGAGAGCACCAGCGGCATTGGCGAACGCCTCGACGCGCTGGTCAGCGCGGTCGCGGGGCTCGCCGGCCCCATGGCAGTGCTGGAGGCGAAGGGCGCCGCCACGGACCCACGCCTCGATGGCATCGACACCAACGTGGCCTTCGTGTCGAGCGGCCTCGACCGGCTCACGGGCGACGTACACGCGGCGGCGGTGCGCGCCGATGCCAGAGCCGATGCGCTTGAGTCGTTGCGCCTGGAGCTGGCGACGCTCGCGCCCCGAATCGAAGCATCGGCGGCGTCGGCGGTTGTCATCGGTCAGCTCCCGGACCAGCTGGCTGCGCTGGCGGGCCCGCTGGCGGCGCTGGAGGCGGGCGCGGGGCCAGACCCCCGTGTTGACGTGCTGGCCGGCGCCGTCGCCGGCGCGGTGGCCACCCTCGATCGGATCGCCGTCGACGCGCGCCGCGCGACGATGGCCGCCGACGAACGGGGGGCCGCGCTCGGATCACTGCGGGACGACATCGCCAACCTTGGCCGCGCCATGCAGCCGATCGTCGCCGCCGACGCCGAACGGGCCGTGGCCATCGGTGGGGTGCACGCGCTCGCCATCGGTGCGGGTGAGCGCCTCGATGCTCTCGCCGACGCCGTCGTCCATGGCGCCGCGGCGGCGGCCAACGACCGTGCCACGCTGGTCCGGCTCACACAGGCCATCGACGAGGTGCGGATCGCCCTCGCAGACCCCACCGCAACCGAGGCGCTCGCTGGCCTCGCCGACGCACTGGTCCGGCTCGAGTCAACGGTGCGAGACGGCGCTGCGCCGGACCCGTTCCTCGGCGAGGTGGCCGTCCACGCCGCCCACGCGGCCGCGGTGGCAGAGGAGGTCGCATCAGCGGTGCGGGGGCTCGCCTCATCAGAGGCGCTCGATCGTCTGCATCTCGCCCTCAGCACCCTCGATCAACAGCACGCGACGCGGTCGGATGCTGTTGAGGCGTCGAACGAGGCCACTCGCCGCGACCTCGCGACGGTTGCACAACGACTCGATGCAATCGGCGCGGCGGTGGCGTCCCTCGACGTCAGCGTCGACCCGATGGTGGTCTCGGGGATCGAAGCCACAGAGCGCTCCGCTGCCGCGCTCGTCGCGCATGCCGAGCACCACGACCAAACACTCACCGACATCCACACCAGCGTTGGCGCGCTGCGTGCGGACGTCGCCAGCGTCGCGGCAGCGACAGCCGCCGGGGCTTCGGATCGAGACGGGGTACTGGCAGAGATGCAGCGGGCGCTCGGCGTCATGGCGGCCGACCTAGAACGAGCCTCCGCGAGCCGCACCCGCGATGGGATCGAGCGCGACGCCGCCATGGCGGGAATGACGTCCTCGCTCGACTCGCACCTCTCCGCCATCGAGCGAGCCCTCACCGACCTCGCGGAGGACCCTCGCGACACCGCTCTCGTCGAAGCGGTCACCGGATTCGCCGCGGCGACGGCGGCCCATGAACGGCTGGTCCTCACCGAGCTTGAACGCCTTGCCGACGAGGCCGGCGCGGGCGTCGCGGCAGCAATCGATACCCGGCGCACGCTCGCCGCCCTCGTGGCCGCAGATCCCTCCGCCCAGATCGCCGCCCTGGTGGCTGCGGATCCCTCCGCCCACCTTGCCCGCATCGCCGCGGCCGTCGCCACCATCCCCGATGCCGTCGCATCGCAGGCACACGCACACCTCGAAACGCACGCCGCGACGATGCTTGTGCGCATCGACGCCATCGACGCAATCGTTGAACGTTCGCCGGCCGACACCGCTGCGGCGGTCGCAACCGCGATCGGGCCTGGGCTTCGGGAGCTGGCCGGCGCGTTGGCAACAGGTGCTTCGGAGGCAACCCATCGAGCCGCCGCCGCCGACGACCGACACGCTCAGCTCACAGCACTGGTGGCTGCGTCTGCGACGGACACAGCAGAGGCGCTGCGGGCAGCCGTGGCTTCGAACGCCGATCTTGGCGAGGCGCGGGAGGCGATCGGACGCATCTCCAGCGAGGTCGTCGAGCTCCGAGCCGCCACGGCGACCGCGGTGTCCGCGGCGATCGCGGCGCGCGACGCGGCCGCATCGGGTGGCGACGTCACCAGAGCGGCGACCCTGCACGTCCAGGGCGCCATCGCGGCCGCGGTCGAACAGCTGCGAACTGCCATGCCAGAGAGCGCCTCGCTCGCCGCAGGGATCACCGATCCCTTGCTGAGCGCCCTGAGCAGCATCGAGCAGCGATTCGTCGATGCGGGCCGCCGCCAGGATGACGTGCTCCAGGCCATCGCGGCGCTTGAGGCGGCGGCCGACACCACCGCCGAGAGCTCCGCACTCGACGCGGTGCGCAGCGACATCGCCTCCGTCGCGGTGCTCGTTCGGCCCGTCGCAGGCATCAACGAGCTTGGCACCGTGGTCCGCGAAGTCGCCTCAGCAGCAGTCGAGAGTGCGTCGACGCTCCGGTCCTTCGAGGCGCGCCTCGCCGCCATCGAGGTCGGTCTTCGCCGTCCCGATGTGGTGGTCGACCTCGTCGAGCGCAGCGCCGCCGCGTTGGCAGTACGCGTCGATGGCGTCACCGATCTCGTCCGGGCCAACGCCTCGCTCAACCCCGACCTCATCGCCCAGCTCGATGGCATCGCAGAGCTCGTCAAGACCGGCGTCGGCTCCACGACCGACATCACGGCCCGCATCGACGGCCTGACGGAGGTCATCACCAGCATCAGTGCCCGCGACGGCCGGGACGCAGCCCAGGGCTTGGTCGAGGGTCTCGCCCAGGCACTTGGGGCCATCGACGATCGTCTCGGCGCGCTCGCCGATGCTGTCGCAGAGGTCGCCACCCGCGTCGCCCAACTTGAGCGACCCGCCGCCGCGCCTGGTCGCGCGGACGCCAGCCGCGACCTGGTCGCTCGTGCCACCGGACGCGCGTCGGGCACTCCTCGACGCCGCAACCCGTCCTAGCGGCGACGTAACTCAGGATCGCCGGAGAGGGTCGGAACGAGGTCGTGGCTGGGATTCGCCTTCGCGCGCTGGTGGGAGGGGCTGACGCTGCGGTGTCGGCATCGTTGAC
>JAYUDU010000536.1:0-3151 GCA_043739605.1 Acidimicrobiales bacterium
TCGCACAGGAGGCGCCCGTCTTCGATGCGGGCGATGAGGGGAGGCGTGGCGCGGCGGAGGCGCGCTTCGAGAGCGTCGGGCGAGAGCGTAGGATGCGTCACGGCCACGGCGTGCGAGGGCGGCTCGCACAGCGGCAGCGCTCCCCCTCCCACGGCGCCCTTGACGGAGACCACCTGCGCCGTCAGCCAGGGCGCGGCGAGCAGGATGCGCCGCAGAAGCTCGACGGCGCGCGCCCGCAGCACCGGTTCGGATGCGCGCAGCATCGCCACCACGGGCACCTCGGACTCGGCGGTGCCGTCGCGGTAGCACTCGAGCGTGGCCTCGAGGGCGGCGAGGGTCAGCTTGTCGGGACGGAGCGCGCGCATGAGCGGGTGCGTGCGAATGCGATCGAGGGCGGCTGCCGTGCCGACGATCAGGCCCGCTTGCGGCCCCCCGAGCAGCTTGTCCCCCGAGAACGTCACCAACGCGGCCCCGTCGTTGAGGGTCTGTCGAACGGCGGGCTCGTCAGCGAGCCACGCCGGTGGCCCCCCCGCCAGCCACGGGCATGCCGCGTCGAGGAGGCCGGAGCCGAGGTCGACGACCACCGGCGCCCCCAGCGCACACAGGCCCGCGACGCTCGGATCCTCGACGAATCCCACGATGCGGTAGTTGGATCGGTGCACCTTCAACACGGTGGTGGCGCCGCAGGACAGCGCGGCGGCGGCGTCGGCCACTCTGGTGCGGTTCGTCGTGCCGATCTCAACGAGTCGGGCGCCGGACGCGGCCACGACCTCGGGGATGCGGAACCCGCCGCCGATCTCGACGAGGTCGCCACGGCTCACCGCAACACCTTCGCCTGCGGCGATCGCGGCAAGTGCGAGGAGCAGCGCCGCCGCCCCGTTGTTGACGACCAGCGCAGCCTCCGCCCCACACGCCCGTGCCAGCAAGGAGCCCGCGTGGACGCGACGCGAGCCACGCCCCCCGGTGGCCAGGTCCAGCTCGATGTTCGAGGCACGACCAGGGACCGTGACGGCGAGCGGAGCGCGGCCCATGTTGGTGTGGAGGAGAACACCGGTCGCATTGATGACCGTTCGGAGCAAGGCGTCGCGCCTGGCGATCGCCGCCTCCCGCGCCGACTCCGGCGTCCCGGCGGCGATGGCCCGCCTCGCCGCATCCACCGCCAACGGGTGGGGGATGCCGACGTCGGCGAGCGAGCGCGCCAGCCGGTCGACCGATGGCGGTCGGCCCTCCGCCGAGCCCGCGACCACGCCCGGAACCTACGCCATCGATAGGGTCTCGGCGTGAGCCGTTCGACGTCACCGATCCGCCTGACCGAGTGGACGACCTGCGGCGGATGCGCAGCGAAGTGGGGCGCGGCGCGGCTGCGCGAGCTCGTCGGCGCCATCGGCGGTCCGACCTCACCTGCTGGCCTCCTCGTCGGCCTCGACCCGTCAGACGACGCCGCCGTCTACCAGGTCAGCGACGACGTGGCCCTCGTCTCGACCACCGACTTCTTCCCGCCGCTCGTGGACGACCCGAGCGACTTCGGGGCGATCGCCGCCGCGAACGCGTGCAGCGACGTGTTCGCCATGGGCGGCAAGGTCGTCCTCGCATTGCACATCGCGGCATTTCCGGAGGAGTTTCCGCTCGACGCGATGGGCGAGATCTTCGCGGCCGCCGCCGCCACCGTCGTCGAGGCCGGAGGAGTCGTCGCCGGCGGCCACACCATTCGCAGCACGGAGCCCATCTTCGGGCTCGCCGTCCAGGGCGTCGTCCAGCCGGGCCGTCAGCTCACCAAGGGCGGTGCCCGAATCGGCGACGTCCTCGTGCTCTCCAAGCCCCTCGGCACCGGGCTGGTCCTGGCGGCGGCGCCGGGCGACCCGACGGGCACGCACCTCGCCGAGGCCATCTCGGGCATGCGCGAGCTCAACCGGTCGGCGGCCGAGGCGCTCGTCGCATGTGGCGCCGCCGTCCACGCGGCCACCGACGTGACCGGCTTCGGGCTCGCAGGCCACGGCTGGGAGATGGCAGAGCGCTCCGATGCGCGCCTGTCGTTCGAGGTCGCGGCGCTGCCGACCTACCGCGGTGCCCGAGCTGCGGCCGCCGCAGGAGTTCGCACCGGTGGTCACGCCCGCAACGCGGAGGCGGTCGTTGGTCGGATGGTCGCTCATGGCTCGACCGATGAGGCGGCCGTCGCCGAGGCGCTCGCCCTCGATCCGCAGACCTCGGGCGGCCTCCTGGCGGCGGTCGATCCCGCCATCCTCGACGATCTCCTGGCGGTCGGATTCGTCGCCGTCGGCACCGTCGTGAACGGACCGCCCGGGCTCGACCTGCGCTGAGCAGAGGCCGCGGCCCGCCGTGACCCGCCGTGCAAGTCAGAACGGAACCATGGCCCGGCAACCTGGTACGTGCGCTCCACGAGTTCCGTACCTGGGGTTGGTCGTCGGGGCTCGCTGCGCCCGGCGCTGACGCTCAGGCCGGCGGGCGCTCCCAGTCGGGCAATCTGGCACCACGTTCGTACACTTCGTGTATGAACCTGGTGGCGAGTTCGGCGCCAGCATCTGTTCATCGGCATTTGTGCGGTCCCGTCGACGTCGCCGCAACACGACCAACTCCGCGGCGATGGCGCTCGTGCTAGGGCTGGCGCTAGCCGGGCTCGCCTGGCGTCGGGTCCGAGCGAGGACCGAGCAGGCGGAGACCGACCGCGATCAGCAGCGCCACACCGACGAACGCTGCCGCGCCCACCCCGATGCGAACAGAGCCAGCGTCCCCGATGGCGAGACCGATGCTGCTGCTGACGCGAGCCACCAGCGCGACGGGTCCTCCGCCGACGTCGTAGCCGCGGTTGATCAGGATCTCGTACACCCCGTACCAGGCCGCATAGGAGCCGGCGAGGACGAGGAGCGCACCCGACGCCCATTGGATGTAGCGCTGAGCCCGGCGAAGGAACGACACCACCTGGGACTGGGCGAGCGCGACGGCGACGCTCAGGACGGCGACCACCGACCCCATCCCCAGCGCGTACAGCCCGAACGTGGCCAGCCCGCCAAAGAAGGAGTTCTGCTCGAAGGTGGAGGTGACCGCGGCGAGGAACGGCGGCAACGTGCAGGACAGGGACACCGTGGCGTAGCTGATCCCGAACAGGAAGATCCCGCCGAGACCGGCCTCCCTA
>JAYUDU010000537.1:0-8089 GCA_043739605.1 Acidimicrobiales bacterium
CTCGCTGCACCTCCGGCCGCGGGCGGCCTCCCGGTGCCGCCGTCTGACCCATCCTTGGCTCGATGTTCTTCGTCCCCCGTGTCCTCGCTCGCTTCGCATCGCTGCGGGCCTCCTCCCTGCAGAACACCGAGCGGGCCAGCCGGAGATTCACCGGCTCGCTCTTGGGCGGGACGGGATCGCAGCACCTGTCGCTAGGGTGAGAAGAGTGAACGTGCCTTCGGAGCTTCGCTACACATCGGACCACGAATGGGTTCGGCTTGAGGCCGACGGCCGCCTACGGATCGGCATCACGGACTATGCGCAGGAAGCGTTGGGCGACGTCGTCTTCGTTCAGCTGCCAGAGGTCGGGGCCAGCGTCGCAGAGAAGGACGGGGTGTCGGAGGTGGAGTCGACGAAGTCCATGAGCGACGTCTACGCGCCGGTCGCTGGCACCGTGGTCGAGGCCAACGCCGACCTGGAGCAGCACCCGGAGAAGCTCAACGAAGATCCCTATGGAGAGGGCTGGATCTTCGTCGTCGAGCCCTCAGATGCCGACGCATTCACAGCCCTCCTCGACGCGGCTGCGTACAGCGCGCTCGTCGCGGGGTGACCGGCTCCGCCCCGGCCCCTCCGATGCGCCTACGCTGACCTCTCGATGTTCTGCAACCAGTGCGGGCACCGCAATCCCGCTGACGCCCGCTTCTGCTCCGCATGCGGCGCGCCGCTGGAGCGGCCAGAACGACCGGGCCACGACGATGCCACCAGCCTCATGCCGGTCGTCGACACGACGGCTCGGGTGGGTGACGCCGTCGGCGGCGGCCTTGGTGGCATGCTCGTCGTCAAGCGGGGCCCGAACGCCGGCACCAAGTTCGTTCTTGATGGCAGCACCGTCACCGCAGGACGCCACCCCGCCGCGAGCCTGTTCCTCGATGACATCTCGGTCAGCCGCAACCACGCGGAGATCGTGCCGCGGGGGGAAGGTGGCTACGAGTTGCGTGACGCCGGATCCCTCAACGGCACCTACCTCAACCGCGAGCGGATCGATGTCGCCCCGCTCGCGAACGCCGACGAGATCCAGATCGGCAAGTTCACGCTGGTCTTCCTGACGGCGTCCTGAGCCCGTGAGGGCGACGGCATCTTGAGCGCGCGCGGCTACCTGTCCATCGGCGAAGTGCTCGGCCTCCTCAAGGCGGAGTTTCCCGACGTCACCATCTCAAAGATCCGGTTCCTTGAGAGCCAGGGGCTCATCGGTCCCGAACGTACGCCGTCGGGGTACCGCAAGTTCTACGACCGTGATGTCGCCTGTCTTCGGTGGATCCTGACAATGCAACAGGAGCACTTCCTGCCGCTGAAGGTCATTCGCGAACGCCTCGTGGACGGCACCGCAGAGATTGACGACTACCTCGGCGCGACGCCTCCGACCGTCCGATCGGGCAGTGCGTTGGTTGGGTCGCCTCCTGGTCCCGCCGTGCCGTCTGAGGTGTTCGCAACACCGGAGAGACCGGACGCGGCACAGCCGCCGCCCACGGCAGCGGCAACCTTGGCTGCGGCCCCTCCACAAGAGCGGGCTCGCCGCGCCGTTCCGCCTGCAGAACTGCCCAAGAGCACGCCGACCACCCGTCGGCCGCTCGCGCCGTTTCCCGAGAGTCTCCGGCGGCCGACGACCTCGGAGCCGATCGCACGACTTGCCGCGTTCCTTGCTCCGCAGTCCCCACCCACCCCCCCGTCGGTGCCCCCCGGCGAGATCGTGGCACTGGACGAGCCAGAGCACCCCGCCCGGGACGCCCAGCAAGCTGACGCCCTCGGTCGCGACCGGCCCCGCCGCACGGTTCGCTTGCCCGACCCAGAGCCGATCGAGCGGAGCGCTTCTGAGTTGGGTCGCGAGTGCGGGCTGACGTTGGCAGAGGTCGGCGAGCTGGAGCGCTTCGGCCTTCTCCACGGTAGCAACGGGCCGGGTGGCCGCTACTACGGCGAGGCCGATCTTGAGATCGCCAGGCTGGCGGCGCGCTTGGCGCACTTCGGCGTTGAGGCACGGCACCTTCGGTTGTGGAAGTCGGCGGCGGACCGCGAAGCCGACCTGTTCGAACAGATCGTCGGGCCGCTTCGACGTCAGCGAGATGGACAGACCCGTCGCCAAGCAGAACAGACCCTTGAAGAGCTCGCCCGTCTTGGTGACGACCTGCACGCGGCCCTCGTCATTGCCACCATCTCGCGCAACTCCGCCCGCAAACGCTAGCGAGACGCTGCGGCAATGCGCTCGCCGAGCTCAGGCGAGCGCGGCGGTACGCTGTGTCCGTGGTCGAGGTGCAGCTGCTGGAGATCCGCCTCGACGACACCACAGAGACGCCGGTTCTGCTCCTCCAAGAGGTCGGTGGCAGCCGGGTCCTGCCGATCTACATCGGCCGACCGGAGGCCGCGGCCATCATCCAGCACATGCAGGTGCCGCCGCCGGGTCGCCCGCAGACGCACGACCTCTTCGCAGAGGCGCTGCGCGCCGTCGGCGTCGCCCTTGAAAGCGTCGTGATCACAGAGCTGCGCGGCACAACGTTCTTCGCCGATCTGCACCTTGGCGCCGCGGGCCGTCACGTCGTGGTGTCAGCCCGCCCGTCGGATGCGATCAACCTCGCGATTCGCTTCGGATGCGCCGTCTGGTGCGTCGATGCCGTCTTCGCCGACAACTCGACGACGATCGAGGACCAGCACGGTTCGGACGGGTTGCTCGACCCGTTCGCTGAGACTGTCGAGCTGGGACCGCCCGCCGAGTCGTTGGGCCACCCGTCGGGCGAACGCCCCGTGCACGCCGACGCCACCCCGGACGAGGTCGTCGCAGAGTTCCAGTCCTTCCTCGACACCCTCAGCCCCGACGACTTCGGATAGTTGGGTGTTGTTGGCGGCTGGCTGTTCCTTGCTTCGCTGCGGGCCGCCGGTGACCTCCGTTCGCGGTGCTCGCTTTGGTCCGCTTCGCGGAGCCTGTGGGACGCAAACGCACCGTCAGCGACGGCGCAGCGGCCAAGACGGTGCATTTGCGTCCCCGAACGGACGTCAGCGGGCCGACCGCGCTCCGGGTCGCCCCAATCGTCGCCCTCGTCGCGTGTTTGTCTTCGCGCCAGCCCCGGCACGAGCCCCGTGAGGGACCTGCGCCGACGGGACGAGGCGATGTGAGCCGTCATCTGGCGTGTGGCGTCGGCTCCGGGGATGTGGCCGTTGACCTGGGCGCGCCGGGTCCGTAGTGTGGGATTCCATCGGTGTACGTACACCGATGAGGTTTGGCGCTGGTCACCCCGGAGCGGCGCAGAGGCGAGGCAGGAACCCGATGGCACGTACGAGCGTGAACAACGAAACCATCACCATCGAAGGCTTCAGCGGCCCGCAGGTGTGCAGCATCGTGGGCATCACGTACCGCCAGCTAGACCACTGGGCGCGCACCGACCTCCTCCGTCCGTCGCTGTCCGACGCCAAGGGTTCGGGCTCTCGCCGGCGGTACTCCTACGAGGACGTCCTCCAGGTCAAGGTCATCAAGAAGCTGCTCGACGGCGGGCAGGCGCTGCCGTCCACCCGTCGGGTCATCGAGCGCCTTCGCTCCGAAGGCGAGAGCGTCGCCAGCGCAAACCTGGTCATCTGCGGCGACACCGTCGCTCTCGCCCGCAACGGCGAGGAGCTGGTCGACCTGCTGCGGGGGGGCCAGGGCATGCTCTCGCTGGTGCTGGAGCTTGCCGGCGTCGTCGACGAGGTTGACGCGGCGATCGCCGTCGTCGCCCCGCTCGTGCCGCGAGCCTCGATCGACGCCGCAGCACCGGCTGGCACGTCGGTCGTCGCCGCGGCCGTCTAGAAGGGTCCTGAAGGAGTGGACGGCGACCCAGCATCGGCTCCGGAGGCGCGGTCGGCGCCCTCGTTGCCTGCTACTTCAGCACCCGCCAGCCCACCGGTGCGTCACTCGCCGCTCGATGGGGCGCATCGCGCCCTTGGGGCCAAGCTCACGCCGTTCGGCGGGTGGGACATGCCGTTGCAGTATCCGACGGGCACCATCGTCGAGCACGTGACATGCCGCACGGATGCTGTGGTCTTCGACGTCAGCCACCTCGGGACTGTGCGCGTCGAGGGAGTGGGCGCATTCGAAACGCTGCAGGCCGCCTTCACCAACGACCTGGACAAGATCGGACCGGGTCGCGCCCAGTACACGCACCTGCTCGCCGCGGCCGACGCCTCCGTCGTTGACGACATCATCGTGTGGTGGGTCGACGATGCGGTGTTCGACGTGATGCCCAACGCGTCCAACACGGACGGCGTGCTCGAAGCGATCGGTGGCATCGACACCACGCACACGCGCGCCATCCTGGCGGTCCAGGGACCCGCGGCGCGTCGTCGGGTTGGCAACGTCGCGCCCGAGCTGGCAGACGTGCCCCGCTTCGGCGTGCGACGGGCGAAGTGGAACGGCATCGACGTCACCGTGGCCGGCACTGGCTACACGGGCGAGGACGGCGTCGAGATCGCAGTCCCAGCAGCCGCCGCTCCCGCGCTGTGGGAGCTGCTGGTTGGCGATGCCGGCATCACCCCAGCAGGTCTCGGGGCGAGGGACACCCTCCGTTTGGAGGCGGGCTTGCCACTGCACGGACACGAGCTGGGCGCTGGCATCACGCCGCTGCAGGCCGGGCTCGGCTGGGTCGTGGGGTGGGACAAGCCGTGCGGGTTCCGGGGAAGGACCGCCCTCGCGGCAGAGCGCGACGCAGGCATCGCCAGGCGTCTCCGCGGCATCGCGACGCAAGGCCGCCGACCACCGCGTGCGGAGCAGAGGGTCGTGTGCGACGGCGCCGACGTCGGCGCCGTCACCAGCGGCAACTTCTCGCCAAGCCTCGGCCACGGCATCGCGCTGGCGTTCGTTCCACCCCACCTTGGGCTGGGGACCGCAGTCACGGTCGGCGCGTCGGGTCTGGGGGGGAGCGTCGTCGCGCTGCCGTTCGTTGTGAAGCGCGGCGCAGCAGCGACGTAGGGTCGCCCCCCGTGCCCGCAGCAGCTTCGAGCCCTTCCGCGTCGTCCCTGGTGTTGCCTGCCGGTGCCGATGACGGCCAGCCAGCTCCCCCCGTCGCCCGGCCCGCCGACGATTCAGCACCCAGCGACGGCGCGCCGCTGTCGGTGCCGCGTCAAGCGTCGCCCGTCGAGCGAGCCGCCCGCGCCGAGAAGGCCCGTCTCGCCATCCGCATGCTGGCAGACCGGTTGTTGGTGCAGATCCCGCAGTCGGAGGAGCGCACCTCGAAGTCGGGTCTGTTGATTCCCGCCACCGCGAAGCTGGCGAAGCGCCTGACGTGGGCCGAGGTCGTGGCCGTCGGTCCGCAGGTCCGCACCGTTGAGGCCGGCGATAGCGTGCTCTTCAACCCGGAGGACCGCTACGAGGTCGATGTCCGGGGCGACGACTACCTCATCCTGAGAGAGCGGGACATCCACGCCGTTGCGGCCACGCCCAACGACGGTTCCGCCGGTCTGTACCTGTGATGGCGAGGGGTCGCCTCGGCGCGGGCCGGTAGAAGAGTGCTGAGCAAAGGGACAACGACCCGTCGCGCGCCGTCCTGACCAGGGAGAACGCTGCGCCGGCGTCCGGCGTCGCCTGTTTGCTCAGCACCCTCCTAAGGTGACGACCCGCGATGCCTGAGGCCCTCACGATCGACCCCACCGACGCAGAGCTGGATGCCATCCGGTACGACGCCAACGGGTTGGTTCCAGCGATCTGCCAAGACGTTGCCACCGGTGACGTGCTGATGTTGGCGTGGATGAACGCCGCCACCCTGCGAGCGACGCTGGAGACCGGGCGCATGACCTACTGGTCACGCAGCCGTCAGGAGGTGTGGGTCAAGGGTGAGATCTCGGGCGATCGTCAGTGGCTGCGTGCCGCGGCCTATGACTGCGATGCGGACGCGCTGCTGTTTCGAGTCGAGCAAGAGGGCGGCGGTGCGTGTCACACCGGCAATCGCACCTGCTTCTATCGCGCCTTCGGTGGCTGAAGCCATGGCCGCGGGCCCTGGATTCGACCGCTTCGTTGCACGAGCGCGCGCCGGCTGGCGGGTGGTGCCCGTCACCCGTCAGCTTCTCGCCGATCTGGCCACGCCCGTCGCGGCGTTCGCTCGCGTCGTCGGCGACGAGCCCGGCTTCTTGTTGGAGTCTGTGGAGCACGGCGAACGCTGGGGCCGTTGGAGCTTCGTCGGTCGCCGACCGCGTGCCACGCTCGTCAGCCGCGACGGCACCCTGACGCTTGAGGCCGCGCCCGGCTTCGACCTCGGCGCGGCGGGACTTCACCCGAGACTCGACGCAGGCGTCCTGGCCGCAATCGAGGACATCCTCGCCGAGCTACGGACGCCACGGCCCGTCGCCGGTGTCGATGACGACCTGCCGCCGTTGCACGGCGGCCTCGTCGGCTATCTCGGCTACGACGTCGTCAGGGAGGTCGAGCACCTGCCGAACGCCCCATACGACGACGCCGGGCTACCCGACGCGGTGCTGCACCTCGTTGGTCAGCTTGCGTGCTTCGACCACTGGCGTCAGCGGGTCACACTGGTCGAGTCGGTCGTGTTGCCCAGGGGCGGCGAAGGCTCGGATGGTCTTGGCATCGCAGAGCTGGGTGCGATGTACGAGGAGGCGATTGCCGGCCTGCACGATGTTGCCGCGGCCGGCGCTGGTCGGCTCGACGAGCCGATCGTCGAGCCGCCGATGGACGACGAGCCCCGACCCGACGTGCGGCGCAACCGCACACCAGCCGACTACGCCGCCGCCGTGGAGGCGGCCAAGGAGCACGTCAGAGCTGGCGACGTGTTCCAGGTGGTGCTGTCGCAGCGCTTCGACCTCGACCTCCAAGCCGAGCCCTTCGACCTGTATCGGGCTCTCCGCCAGGTCAACCCCAGCCCCTACATGTATCTGTTCCGTCACCCTGACGTCACCCTGGTCGGCAGCTCGCCCGAACCGATGGTGCAGGTGCTTGCTGGCAAGGTGGTGTCGCGGCCCATTGCAGGAACCCGTCGGCGCGGCCGGACCGAGGAGGACGACCGTCGCCTCGCTGCCGAGCTGGCAGAGCACCCGAAGGAGATCGCGGAGCACATCATGCTGGTCGATCTCGCCCGCAACGACGTCGGCCGTGTCGTCGAGACGGGGACCGAGGTCGTCGACGAGTTGCTCACGCTCGAGCGCTACAGCCACGTGATGCACCTCACGTCGCAGGTGTCGGGCCGTCTCCGCGCCGGCCTTGGTCCCGTCGACGTGCTGCGGGCGACGCTGCCGGCCGGCACCGTCAGCGGCGCACCGAAGGTTCGGGCGATGGAGATCATCGACACGCTGGAGCCCACCCGTCGCGGCCCGTATGCGGGCATCCTCGGCTACATCGACCTGTGCGGCGACGTCGACACCGCCATCGCCATCCGAACGATGGTGGTCACGCCGGGACCCGACGGTAGTTGGCGGGCATCTGTGCAGGCGGGAGCTGGCATCGTGGCCGACTCTGAGGCAGAGAGCGAAGACCTGGAGTGTCGCAACAAGGCGGCCGCCCTGTTGGCCGCGGTCCCGGTCGCTCGACGGATCGCCGCGGCTCGCCGCTCGCAGTCGCGTCCGGACGTCGAGCCCGCAAGGTGCGAGGATTCGCAGCCGTGAGCGATCCCTTCTGGTCACCGTTCGAGCGTGACCTGCTCACCGTCGACGGCCAAGAGGCTGCGAAGTTCCTCCAAGGCCAGCTGAGCCAGGACGTGGTCGCGATGGCCGTCGGCGCGTCGAGCCTCGCCTACCTGCTTGAGCCTCAAGGCCGGGTCATCGCTGCGGTCCGGGTCACCCGGCGGGGGCCGGAGCAGTACTGGCTGGACATCGACGCCGGGGTCGGAGCGGCGGTGCTGGCCCGGCTGTCGCGGTTCAAGTTGCGAACCAAGGCAGACCTGGCCATGGTCGAGGGCGTCGAGTGGGTGACAGTCCGGGGAGCTGCGATGCCCCCACGCAACGACGAGACCGGCGCGGCGACAGTGCTCCCGCCCTGTTGGCCGGCCATCAGCGGTGGCGACGTGGTCGGAACATCGCCGCTCGACGCCGTCCCTCAAGGGGTCAGACAGGGCACAGCTGACGAGGTGGCTCGCGGCCGCATCAACGC
>JAYUDU010000538.1:0-3147 GCA_043739605.1 Acidimicrobiales bacterium
AGATGGCCGAGCTCTGTGTTGGGAACGAGCCGCCCGTCGACCAGCACCGCGGTACCAAGGCCCGTGCCGATGGTGACCAACACCACCGTGCCCTTGCGGCCCGCCGCGACGCCGAACCGAGCTTCCGCCACCCCCGCGGCGTCCGCGTCGTTCACGAGCGACACGGGCCGGCCCAGTGCGGCCTCGAACGTGCCGACGGCGTCCGCTCCGATCCAGTCCTTGTGGAGGTGACACGCCATCTGGACGGTGCCTCCAAGGATCACCCCGGGGAACCCGACGCCGACGCCAAGCCGGCGCGTGCCACACACCTTCGCGGCCACGGCGGCCGCGACGGCGGCCACGGCGTCTGGCGTCGCGGGGTTCGGGGTGAGGATGCGGACGTGTTCGCTGGTGATCTCGCCCGTCGAAACGTCGACGAGCGCGCCCTTGATGCCGGTGCCGCCAATGTCGATGCCGAGTCGCTCCACGGGTGGAGGAACCTACTGGTGATGCGTCCGGCCAGAGTTGCTTTCTGCCGAACTCTGGCTCCGCTGTGACTCGCCTGGAGGGTCACAGCGGAGCCAGAACGCCAGGACGACCCAGGACGATCAGCGCGGGTGGCCTGATGTGGCCGAGCGCAGGTGGCGGGCGATGGCGACTGCCTCCCCGGCGCGGTCTGGCAACCCCAGCGGGATCCATCCGCCGGCGCGCGCCCCGGCATCTCCATACATCGCCGCCACCCACGTCCCGAAGCCAGTCGCCGCCAGCTGGGTTTCGATGATCGCCGCGGCGTCGTCCAGCTCGCCGTCGATCGTGGGCGGATCGACGCCGGCGCGGGTGAGGGCGTGCCCTTCGCGGCGCAAGACGTCTGCGAGGTCGACGGGGAGGCCGTGGCGGAGCCGGTACGAGGCGCGGACCACCTCGGCGATGACCGCCGTGAGCACGGACACCTCGTCGACCGGCTGATCTGCCCACCACAGCACGACCGCCCAGTCGTTCGGCTGAATGCGAGCGAAGCGGTGTTCCGCGTCGCTGAGGATGCGGTCGGTCCACTGGCCGAGCGGGTCTGCGACGACGAAGCCGATGCAGATGTCTGGGTCGTCCAGCTCGTGCACCACCTCTGCGCACGCCGAGCGGGCGAGCGACTCTGCGTCGATGGCAAGCAGCGCGTCGATGGCCTCAGGGACATGGTTGCGAGCCATCGGGTTGGCGACGGACACCGGCAGGCCCCGTTCGTTCAACACCCTGAAGCGCTTGAAGCGCTCGCCCTCTGCCCGCATGTCCGGGGGGTCGTCGTAGATGGCGCGCATGGGGCGGAGGAGCCTGCCGACACGAAGACCCACGGGCTGATGTTCGCATGCGCACACCCCGGACCTCGCCGCAGTCGGCCGCAGACCGTCGCAGCCGTGGCTTGACCCTCGGCGCACGTGGGAGTCTGCGGTGTGCCCGCAGCTGATGGACGACGACGCGCCACCCGGGTGCGTGCTCTCGCGGTGTGCCCGCCCGGTCTGGAGGAGATCGTCGGTAGCGAGCTGAGCGCCATCGGCATCCAGACCCAGCCACCAACCCGCGGCGGCGTCCCGTTCGGCGGCTCGATGCGTCAGGTGTATGCCGCCACCGCTCGACTCCGGGCGGCGTCAACGGTGCTGGTGCGCCTCGCGACGTTCGAGGCGTTCAGCTTCGTCGACCTCGAGCGAGAGGCCAAGCGCATCGACTGGAGCGCCTGGCTTGGCGATGGCGTGCACCCACGCTTTCGGGTGTCCAGCACTGCCTCGGCGCTGTTCCACACCGACGCCATCGCAGAACGCCTCCACGGCGTGTGCGGAGTCGGGCCTGCACCGCACCGGGTTGTGCCGGCCGAGGAGCAACACGACGACATCGCTGCCGTGGGCGACACGCCACCAGAGCAACCGTTCACCGTTCGCCTGGTGCACGATCGCGTCACGATCTCGGTTGACGCCGCAGGTGAGCCCCTGCACCGGAGGGGCTGGCGGCTGGCCACGGCCAAGGCTCCCCTTCGGCCGACCCTGGCCGCAGGCGCGTTGGCGGCCATGGGCTACGACGGCTCGACGCCGATGCTCGACCCGATGTGCGGATCGGGAACCATTGCCATCGAGGCCGCACTGGCCGCTCGCCGCATCGCACCCGGCCTGCAGCGACATCTCGCTCTCAAGGCGTGGCCGTGCTTCGAGCCCGGCACGTGGGCGAGCATGGCCGGCGAGGCTCGTTCACTCGAACGCCGCGACGACGAGCCACTCGCACCGATCGTCGCAGGCGACCGCGATGCCGGCGCGGTCGCGGCGACCATCGCCAACGCCGAGCGCGCCGGTGTCGCCGGTGATGTGATCGTCCGCCAGACTGCGCTGTCGGCGTGGACCCCTCCCGATCGCGTCCGCTCCGGCATCATCGTCACCAACCCACCGTGGGGTCACCGGGTCGAGGCCAGCGGCGACCTTCGCAACCTGTACGCCGCGTTCGGGTCGCTGCTCGACGGCGCGCTGTCGCGGTGGCAGGCCGCCGTCATCACCGATCAGGTCACGGTCGCGGGGTGGGCTGGGCGCCATGGCCACGTCCTGTGGAAGGCGCCGTCGGGAGGGATTCCGGTCACCTTGCTGCGGCTCGACCCCAGGCGCACCAGCCACCGCTGACGCCTCGCTTCCAGCGGGGAACGCGCCGCGTCCCGAACTGGCACCACGAACGTGGCCTTCGTGTACGAACGTGGTGCAACGTTGGCACCGGCCGGGCGTCGCGGCGAGCAGAGCGCGAGCCCATGTTCTTGCATGGTTCGTGCAAGAAGGTTCGAGGGTGACGTAGGGTGCGAGCCCGTGAACCGGCACCCAGCGCTGCTCGATGCGCCGTGGCCGGCCGAGGATGGTGGGCCGGAGCGTCGATGCCTCGTCGCAGGCGCTGCCCCCGTCGGCCCGCTGACGGCAACCTGGCGGTTCGAGCTCGGCGCGTGCATGCCGCTCGTCGGCACCGAGGGTCGCGTCTACCTACAGGGTTCGACGCTCGGCGTGCCGGGCGACCCGAACGTGCCGACCACCGGGTGGGTGGAGCGCATCGACCCCGTCACCCTCACGACGATCATCCGGTCCGCCGATCTTGCTGGCGGAGCCTGGTGGGCCGGCGGCGCCGCGCTCCTCGCCGACGGCTCCGTCCTCATCATCC
>JAYUDU010000539.1:0-3141 GCA_043739605.1 Acidimicrobiales bacterium
CAGGTCTGTGACGAGGTGTACGTCCTGGCTGCCGGCCGCGTCATCGCGCATGGCACGCCGGACGAGGTCGTGCGCGACCCGGACGTGGTGCGGGCCTACCTCGGGGGAGCGCTCTGATGGCCGTCGGTAATCCGCTCCTCGAGGCTCGTTCGCTCGTCACCGGCTTCGGCGCCACGCAGGTGCTGCACGGCGTCGATCTTGTTGTGCACGAAGGCGAGATCGCCGGCATCTTCGGCCTGAACGGCGCCGGCAAGTCGGTCACCATCAAGGCGCTGGCCGGCCTCGTTCCCTTGTGGTCCGGGTCGATCGTCCTCGATGGTGTCGCGCTCGATGGCGTGGCGGCGGAGCGGCGGGTCGGCCTCGGCATCGGCAACGTGCCCCAAGGTCGTCAGGTGTTCCCCGAGCTGACGATCGAGGAGAACCTTCGCCTCGGCGGCGCGCTCGGCCGCAAGAAGGACAAGGCGGCGTGGCCGGGGCGGCTCCAGCGGGCGTACGACCTGTTCCCCGTCCTCGCGGAGAAGCGTCGAGCACTCGCAGGCACCCTTTCCGGCGGCCAGCAGGCGAGCCTCGCGGTGGCACGCGCGCTCGTCAACGAGCCGCGTCTGCTCCTCATCGACGAGCCGTCGGCAGGCCTCGCCCCCCTCATCGTCGAGGAGCTGCTCGAGGTGTTGCAAACGGTCGCTGGTACCGGTGTCGCCATGGTGCTGGTCGAGCAGAACGTTGCGTTCGGTCTGCGCCTCGCCCACACAGCACATCTGATGCAGACCGGGCGGGTCATCCTCTCCGGGCCCGTTGACACACTCGATGAGATGCAGCTCGCGGAGGCGCTTGGCATCGGCTCTGTGCTGGCCGCATCAACGGGTCGAGCGCTCGGCGGAAGGAACCCCGCTGCGCCTCCGCCCAAGACTCCGATCGTGCCCCATCGGCGTCGAGGGGCCGTGCGCCAGACCGCCGCGGACGGGCGCCGTGTTCCGCTGCGGGCTCGCGCCGCGGCCGACGCAAGGCCAACGCCGTGAGCCGCCGCCGCAGGCTCAGCCTCGGTCGCGGTGTGGTGCTCGCGTTGCTGGCGGGAGCCGCCGCCTTCGGTGTCGGCGCCATCCCAACCGGAGCGGTCGGAGCGGTCGGAGCGGTCGGGACGAGTCCACCGCTGCTGCACGATCCGCCATCGGGGCCTGCCGCAGTGCGGTTCCCCACCGGATTTGCGCACCTCGTCGATCACGAGTGGGGTTTCGCGCTTGGTGGCTTTGGGGGTGCACTGCCCGACGATGCGGCGAGCGGCGTCCATCCCAGCGCCAGTCCGGGTGCGCATGCGCCTGTCGTGTTCGTGCACGGCAACACCGTCGACGCCGCCGACTGGTATCCGGTGCGTGACGCCTTCATCGCCGCCGGCTGGAACCCTGACGACCTGTGGGCGCTCTCCTACAACGGGCTCGGCGCCAACAGCGGATCGGCGGGCGGAACTG
The DNA here is from genome assembly GCA_043739605.1 of Acidimicrobiales bacterium. GTDB lineage: Bacteria > Actinomycetota > Acidimicrobiia > Acidimicrobiales > JAUJNH01 > JAYUDU01. The sequence goes on from JAYUDU010000539.1 coordinate 1,464, forward strand.
CCAACCCCAGACGCGATGCGGAGCATGCGGCCGCCGGCGGAGATGGGGTGTCGCGCAGCACCGACCACGAGACGTTCGCCGACAACCCGCGTGATCTCGCCGACTTCATCGACGCCGTCCTCGCCTTCCGCGGCGCATCGAGGTTCTCGATCGTCGGGCACTCACTCGGCGTCACCGAGGCGCGCCGCACCCTCGAACGCAGACCCGACCTCGCGGCCCGCACGGTGGCCTTCGTCGGGATCGCGGGCGCCAACCACGGAACATCGCTGTGCGCGCCTGGCAGCGAGGGGCGGGTGGTCAGCTGCGACGAGATCGCCGCCGGCACGCCGTGGCTGGCTGCTCGCAACGCGGCGCCGGATGAGGTGTCGTCCGCCGAGGTGATGACGCTTCGAGACGGGACGGGCGGCGCGGATGTTGCGTTCGTGGGACCGAGCTACGCGGGCAGCCCCTCCTTGGGAGACGTCGCCCCGTGGGCGTTCGACTGCGCGTACGGCCGCGGCCACAACGACCTCCGCCTCAACACCGATCCGGTCAGGGCCTATCGGTTGTTCATCGAAGCCGCCGAGGCTGGTCGCGTTGATCGAGGAGTGCAAGCCACGACCGGAGTGCCCGTCGTCTGCGGCGCCGTCGCCTTGCCCGGCCTGTCGAGCGCAGGCATCGGCGCACCGCCGGGTGTTACCCCCCCTGTGACGGTCCCCGAGCTGCCCGTCCCGGCCGGTGCTGTGGTGCTCGCGGCGGCGGGCCTCGCAGTGGTGGCGGCCCGTCGGCACCGCCGTGCCCCGCTCTCCCCTAGCACACGCTACTGAGATATCAAGATATCAAGATAGTGCCGCGCCGTCGGCCATCTGGCACCACGTCCGTGGACTTCGTGTACGAACGTGGCGCCGAGTTCGGTCCTGGTGTGGTCATCGCCACTGCGCGGTGGATCGTTGACATCGCGCTCGCCGACCGCCTCAACGAGCGAGACCGGCGGTGGGGCTGGCTCGACCGGAGCGGGCGATGGCGGCCTCGTTGGTGCCGAGGTAGGAGGCGATGACCTGGGGGTCGGCGAGGACCGCCGCTGGAGAACCATGGGCGATGACGCCGCCGAGGTGCATGCACACCATCTCGTCGGCGATCGAGGTGACGAGCGGGATGTCGTGCTCGACGATGATGAGCGTCGCGCCCAGCTCGTCGCGGATGTCGACGAGCAGCGCGGCCAACGCTTCGCTCTCGCGCTGGGCGATGCCGGCGCACGGCTCGTCGAGCAACAGGACGTGCGGCTCGTGGGCGAGGGCGCAGCCGAGCTCGACCACGCGGCGGGTGCCGGTCGACAGCTCAGAGACGAAGGCGTTGCGGTAGCGGCCGAGGCCGAGGCGATCGAGCAGCCGATCCACCCGCGCGGAAACATCGCGCTCAGAATCGACGAGCGCGCCCAGGCGCAGCGCGCACGCGAACGGCTCTCTCACCGCGACATGACGTTCGACGGCGATGGCGAGCGTCTCCGCGACGGTGGTGTTGGGGAACAGTCGTGCGTCTTGGAACGTCCGGCCGAGTCCGAGGTCTGCTCGTTCCGCCGGCCGCCACGAGGTCACGTCCTCACCGTCAAGCAGAACATTGCCGCAATCGGGCCTCACGAACCCGGAGGCGATGTCGAACATCGTCGTCTTGCCTGCCCCGTTCGAGCCGATGACGCCGA
>JAYUDU010000540.1:0-8001 GCA_043739605.1 Acidimicrobiales bacterium
GATCGGCTTGTTGCTCCAGTTCGGGCCGCGGCCCTGGTGGTTGATCGACTTGAACCGGTTGCCGACCGCAGGGCCGGTGGCGCCGTCGAGCCATTCGCAGCGGGCGATGTCGGGCGTGCGCTCGGGGGTGCGGGTGACGTCGGCGACGACGTCGTAGACGACCGACGGCGGGGCGTCGATGTAGCGCTCGACGGTTTCGGTGGTGAGCTCCTGGCGCATCACGCCACCGCCATCGGAGCGGCTGCGCTGGCGGTGAAGCGGGCGTCGTAGGCGTCGGCGAGGTCGAGCAGGGCCTGCTTGCCATCGCCGGCGAAGGCGGGTCCGTGCATGAGGGCGAGCGTACGCGGGTCGAGCTCGGCGAGCCGGCGCATCGTCGGTGCGGTGGCCGCCGTCAGGGCAGAGGCGCCGAACACGTCCTCGGCGTGGAGGGCCGGACCGATGAGGTCGGCGTCGTGCACGATGGCCGGGCCGTCTCCCAGCTGGGTGAAGAGGTCGCCGCACATCAGCGTGCCGGTGGTCTCGTCGAACAGGACCTGCGCCTCCCAGCCGTGGGGCACGTGGGGCGTCGCGATGATGCGGAGGCGGTGGCCGCCGATGTCGAGGGGCTCGTCGTCGGTGACGAGGGCGAGCGGCGGACGGTCGGCGAGGTCGTTCAGCGACACCATCACGCCGAGCGGGTTGAACACGACCTGGGCGTTCGGGGCCGCCTCGAGCCAGCTGTTCATCGACCCCGACTCGTCGGACTCGACGTGACCGAAGCTGATCCAGCGCAAGGTGGCCGGGTCGATGATCTTGGCGACCGCCTCGCTCACGAGCGGGAACAGCTGGCGGGCGCCGGTGTGGAACAGCAACGGCTCGTCGCCGGCGAGGAGGTACTGGTTGAAGACGAAGCCGCCGGGCGCTGCATCGGGGATGGTGGTCGACAGCCGGTACACCCGGTCGGCGATCTCGTGGACGTTGGTCTGCATGCCCACACTGTGCTCCCGCAGGACCGAAGCCGACATCGGGGTCGGAACCCCCAATTAGCGATCGCCCTCGCCCATGTGGGGGGCGGCGGCCGCGGCGAGTGCTCGTCGGTTGGCCACGCCGAGGCGGGCGAAGAGGCTCGAGAGGTGCCGCTCGACCGTCTTCGGCGAGACGAACAGCGCCTCGGCGATGTCCTTGTTCGAGGCGCCAGCAACGACGAGCGACACGACGTCGACCTCTCGGCTCGTCACGCCGAGCGCGCGGAGCCCGATGGGCACGTCGGTCTCGCCACGACCCTTGCGCGGCATCGGCTCGCCCCACTCCCCGAGCAGCAGCCGACAGCGTCGGGCGATGCGGTCGTAGCCGCCGGCGGAGAAGAAGGCGTCGGCCTCTCGCACCCAGCGCACGGGGTCGCCCCAGCCGTCGCGGTGCGCGGCCCGCGCCACGAGCAGGAGGTGGCCGTAGAGCATCACGGCCCCGAACGGCATCGCCCGGGCGGTCTCGAGCCAGAGCTCGATCCGCTTCGACGCTCCCTGGTGATCGCCCGCGCGGGCGTCCGCTACCGCATCGATCATCTCGGCCGTCGCCGTGTAGATCGGCAGCCCGATCCGTTCGGCCGCGAGGGCGAGCTCGGCTCGAGCCGGGGCTCCCAGGTCGTCGTCCTCGATGGTGTGGACGAGCGCCCACGTCAGCCGCCCCGGGTACACCGAGGTGGTCGGCGGGGCGTTGCGGACGTGCTCGATCATCGTGTCGAGCAGCGCAGGGATCCTGTCGAGGTCGTCGTCGACGATCGCGGCGGTGAGCAGCACGCGGCCGGAGAGGTCGGCGAGGATGCGCGGGTCGTCGGGATCGGGGGCCAGCGCATCGGCGATGCTCGCCTCCATCGCCGCGCGGTCGCCGGCGAGCGCGTGGGCGCCGGCGAGCCACAGGTCGGCGACGGATCCCATCGACAGGCCGAAGCGGCGACAGGCGTCGGCGCAGTCCTGCGCGGCGCGCAGGCAGGCATCGCGCTCGAAGGTGGCGAGGGCGATGTCCGCGCGCACGAGGTCCATCAACGCCACGGTGACGAGCGCCCCGTACCGGGCCGCGAGGGCGCGCACGTTGCCGAGGAGGCTCATGTCGCCCTCGGTCCACGCGAGGATCGCCAGCTCCTGCTCGGCGCGCAGGTGCACGTGGGCGAGGCCCGCCGCAACGGCGACCGACCCCGCCTCACGGAAGAGGTGGGCGGCGGCGACCATGCCGTCGTTCGTGCGCACGACCTGACCGAGGACGATGAGCGCCTCGGCGCGCACGTCGGGCTGGTCGGCCGCGGCATCGGCGGCGGTCCTCGCGAGCCGCTCGGCCTCTGCGAGATCGGCGCGGTCGTACGCCACGCTCGCGGCGACGCCGTCGATGCGCGCCTCGAGCGCAGGATCGGGCTCGAGCCCGACCGCGTCGCGGGCGGCGGCGACGTCGAGTGCGGCGGCCTCGACGTCGCCGGCGGCGAGCGCGGCCCACGCGGTGAGCACGAGGAGGTCGGCGCGCCGGGGCGCCGAGCCCTCCGCGACCGAGAGCCGTTCGACCAGCGTCCGGCCGACGCGCCGCGCATCCAGCGGTCGGCCAGCAGCGAGGAGGACTCGAGCGAGGACCTCGGTGACGTCGATGGCCGTCGCCTCTTCGCGCGTGGCGAGCGCAAAGGCGCGGCGCGCGGTCGACTCGGCCGAGACGAGAGCCCCACTCGACAGCGCCCGCTTCGCGCTTTCCGCCAGATGGCGAGCGGCAGCGATCGCGTCGCCCGCGGACTCGGCCAGGTCGGCGGCGAGCTCAAGGGTCGGGCCGGGAAGGCCTGGGTTGGCGCGCTCGTGCGCCGGCCACGCGCGAGCAGCGAGGTCGCGGCGTTCGGGCGGGAGCAGGTCGGCGAGGACCGCTTCGCGGGTGAGGGCGTGACGGAAGCGGAAGCCATCGCCCGTCGCCTCGATCAGCTGCTCGCGGACCGCACCCCGGAGCGCATCGGCCGCCGAGCGACCGTCGACCTCTGCGATGCCGGGCAGCAGCTCCCAGTCAAACCGCCGACCGAGCAGGGCGGCTGCGGCGAGCACTCGCTGCGCGTCGGGCTCGAGCGCGTCCATGCGCTGGCGGATCGAGGCACGGAGGTCGGCGGGAACGGTGGCACGCAGGGGGCCTGCGGTGATCCAACCGCCGCTGCGCCCGTCCTCGTCGTCACGGCGCAGCGCGTCCGACGCCACCAGTCCGGCGAGCAGCTCCTCGACGAGGAACGGGCTGCCGTCGCTGTGCGCACGGACGAACTCGACGACATCGCCCGGCGGCGTGGTGGCGAGGCAGGCGGCGAGCATCTCCTCGACCGACGCGGCGTCGAGCGCGGCGACGGCGAGGACGCTGCCTGGGTCGCGGCGGCGCAGTCGCTCGACCAGATCGGCCGATGCCCCGCCCGGTCGGCTGGTGGCGACGACGAGGACGTTCTCGGCGCGCAGCGCGTCGGCGAGGTAGTCGACGACGGCCAGCGTCTCGGGGTCGGCCCAGTGGAGGTCCTCCAGCACGAGGACGGTGCCGATCGGGTGGCCGGCGAAGAGGCGGGCGATCCCCTCTGCGAGGAGCACCGACGATCCGTCGGCGCTCGGCGCGTCGGCCGCCCATGCAGGGACCAGCCGACCGAGGTGGCTGAGGAACCCGTCGAGCGCCAGGTCGCTCGGCGGCGGTGCGTTGCGATAGGCGGCGAGCAGCGCCTCCGACAGCGGCCGGTACGGGACCGGGCTGGCGCCGGGCACCGAGCGCCCGGCGAGCACCTGCGCCCCGTGCTCGCGAGCGAGGTCGACGACCTCCCGGGTCAGCCGTGACTTGCCGGCGCCGGCATCGCCCACCAGGACCACGACCCCGCCCCGTCGTTCGCCCAGCCCGGCGACCCGCGCCCGGAGCACCGCCAGCTCGCGATCGCGCCCGATGAGGTGCGGGCACAGCACCTCCGGATCGTAGGGGAGGCGTCGGTGACCGAGCGATCCCAGGCTGTCGTCGGGATGCTGGCGGCGTGTAACGGCGACGGCGTAAAGGACTGTGTGACCAAGGGCAAGCAGCACCCGTCTCACCTCGCGCCCGGGGTCGAGTACCACCCGAGCGTGCTGGAGTGGTTCTGGGACTGCGACCACATGGTCCCGGAGATGATCTGCGCGGCCATCGGCGACCGTCGCCTCGCGGCTGCGCACTTCGAGGACTTCGTCTGGCCGGATGGTGATGGCGTCCGATGCACGCCCGACGGTGCCGGGATCATCAAGACGTCGATCAGCGCCGACGGCGTCCCGATCGAGTACCTCGGCTGCACCGACGTCGTCGGTGCGCGCGTCGAGGTGGTCGATGACGTCGAGGACTGCGTCGCGCAGGGCATGGGCGCGTGGCGCCAGGTCGGCACGTTCAGGATCCGAGCGAACCACGGCGTGATCCTGGACCCATCGCGCCGCGACCACGAGCGGGGCACGAGGTTCCGCGTGCCGCTCGTCGGCGGCGTCTACAGCGCCGAGCACTTCGCGACCGAGGGCGACCGCCTCGGCATCCGCGTGCTGCTCATCCGCCCGTTCCGAGCCATCTGAAACCGCCGCCGGACGGACGGGCGGCCGAGGTACGGTCGCTGACACCATCCAGAGGACTCGAGGGACCTGGCCCTACGACAGTCCGGCAACCGGCTTCGGCACGGTGCCAACGCCAGGCGATGGAGGAGCTCATGGTCGACGTCATCAGGTCCCCGACGCGGTGCGGCCTGTTCCGGCCGGGTCACGACGTGCACTGGATCCAGGGCCTGAAGGCCGGCAACGACCCGACGCCGCCGCGCCCGGCCCGGGTCGAGGTGCTCAGCGACGGCTGGGTTCGAGCTGCGCCTCGAGACCGGCCACGTGTCGCGCCACTGGAACCACGAACCCGACCGACTCGCCGAGGTGCCGGCGGTCAGCGGCGGACGGGCCTTCCTTCGCACCTACGGTTCGCCCGCATGCTCGACGACGAGCCCGAAGAGCGCTGGGTGGGTCAGCGACCCTGAGTCGCGAGACGCAGGCGACCTATCGCCCAGGGCTCGTCGGCACCAAGGAGGCGCAGCGCCTCCACGATCCCAGCGGCAGTCGCCTGCCCGACCTCACCATGCTCGACCGCAGCCACCGCCTCCGCCGGTGTCCCCGACTCGGCGAGGTGCAGCCGAGGCGTCACCACCACCGCCCCGTCATGCGCCAGCAGCGGACCGTCGACCAGCCGAGCCAGCACCGGTGTGCCGGCGAGCAGGGCGGCGGCGCTGCGGTGGTGGCCGGCGAGGATGATGCGGCGGCCGCTGTCGACATAGACGAGCGGGTACTGGTTCGAGCGGATGTGCTGGTCGGCCCACGTCCGCCCGATGCGGCGCCACTCGTCAGTCAGGTAGTGGGCGACGCCAGAGCGGACGAGCCCGGGCTGGCTGCACCACAGCTCCCGGGGGTCGACCTCCTGCAGGTCGTCGCCGAACGTGACCACCCTGCCGACCCGCTCTTCGACGAGCGCCCGGTCGTACAGCGGCCGGTCCTTGCGCCGAGGCGCTCGGGGCCACGGCGTGACGCCCACCTCGTCGCCGCTGAACAGCGCGCCGAGGTCGTTGCTCGCCCACAGGTCAGCCGGTCCACTCATGGTTCTCCATCGAACCTGGCGTTGGCACCGTGCCCGAGGGCCGGTTGCCGGACCGTCGTCGGGCCAGGCCCCTCGAGTCCTCGTGATGTCGTCACCCACCCTACGGCGGCGCCGTGACGAGGTCAGGCGTTCATGGGTCCGCTCAGAGGGCGGCCGTTCGTGGCGGTCCCGGTCGAGGTGACCAGCGAAGGCTGGACCTTGGCGTCGATCCTCGGCGGGCCGAGGCTGCGCAACCGCCGCACCTATGCCTCAGTTGGGGCCGGCGTCATGCTCGATGCTGGCTTCGAGCTGCTGGCCACGTTCGCCGCGCCCCACTACAGCGTCGTTTTCCCTTCGTACACTTCGGAGAACGCAGAGCGGCTCGCCTCGGTGTTCGGGGATCCGCTCAGGAACGACTACTTCGGAAGGAGCAATCCAGCATGAGTGCAGATGTGATCCTGACCCTCCGAGCCGACGTCAACCAGATCGACGAAACGGGCCATGTGTGGGCCTTCCTCAGCGACGCAGACGAGCCCGACCGGGTTCGACCCGGGTCCTTGATCGTCGCCGGCGACCCTGACGAACCGTTCATGGCCAGGGTCGTCGATGGTCCAGGTGACGACCGCATCGTGCACCTCGATGTCGTGGGTGTGCCTGAACAGGCGATCGCCGAACTCCGGCATGCGGGGCTCATCGCTTCGAACCACCTGAGGAAGCAACGGCCCGCCGCCTGCCCCCCCGCTACGACCACATGAACACGGTGAGCCGCTCGAGATCATCACGGTCACGGTCGGCGGCGCGGAGTGCGGCGAGGTAAGCGCGTCGGAGTTCGGCGACCGGCCTGGCAACGCCGGCGCCCCAGGTCGGCGTCGGGGCGTTCAAGGCGGCGCCGAGGTAGTCGGTCGCGACGCGAGCGTGCCGCCCATTGCCATTCGGGAACGGGTGGATGGCCACGAGCCGATGGTGGAAGCGAGCGCCTGCGAGCTCGAACGGCTCTTGCTCGATCCAGAGCGCCGCGTCGGCGACGAGATCCCGGACGGCCACGCCGATGCGCGAGGGCTCGATGCCGATGTTGCGCTCCGTGCGCCGGTAGGTGCCGGCCCACGTCCAGACGTCCCCGAACAGGCGCTTGTGGAGACGGCGGAGCCAGACGTCGTCGAGCACGCCGCTCGCTTCGGCGGGCACACGCACTTGGCGCCGGCCTTCCAGGATGTTGTCGAGCTCGGCCTGGTTCAGGTCGCTGCGGGTGCGGATCCACGTCGGCCGCAGGCCGTCCTGCTCATCGACGTCGAGCGGGGTGTTGCCGTCGCCACCGTCGAACAGCGGGTCGGTCACGACCACAGCCCTCGACGGTCGATCCAACCGAGCGCGGCAGCGTCGACCACTGCGTCGGCGGCGGTGCCCTCGACCCGCTGGTCCTCGAGCGCCATCGTGTGCTGCACCCCCGCCACCTCGACCTGCGCCTTGGCCCTGGCGCGGTCGGCGACGAGTGCGTCCAACGGCTTGATGGGAACGAGCACGTACTCGACGCGACATTCCAGTCCTGCCGCGACCCGTTCGAGCGTGGCGAGCGTGAGCGACCGATCCCGCTCGGCGGCCTCGATCTGTACGACCCGCTGCTGCGAGAGCCCGACCCGGTCGCCGAGCTCACGCGCCGACATGCCGAGCGCATCACGGATCGCGCGGACCCAGCCGCTGGCAGGTGGCGTGGTCGGGGTCGTCCGGTGACGCTCCAGATCGCGTTCCAGTGCCGTTCGGGCGCGGTCTCGACGCTGCATGGGTGCTCCGATCACAAGGTTTGCCTTGCACTCTACACCGTCCTTGACAAGGTATGCCTTGTGAGAAGCTCGCTACTCGACTAGTCATGCCTTGTGAACAGGCGGTGAGGGGCTGAGGGCTGGGTAGCTCCCCGCCGAGGGACTTCACACGTCACATACAGCGTGCCGTGTGAATCTCACGTCGAGAAGGACTCCAGCACAGGACGCAGGGCGCTCGCTCGCGGACAGCCCGCTATCTGAGAGGCATCGACTCACACGGGCCGTGCGGACTGGTTCGATCGCAGCTGCCGAACGAAGTCGGTGAGGGCCTCGACGGGAACCAGGCGGCGGGCGCCGACGCGGACGCTGTCGACCGAGCCGTCGGCGAGCAGCAGGTAGAGCGAGCTTCGGCTGATGCCCAGGCGATCGGCGGCCTGTCGAGCGCTGAGCAGGAGCTGGTCGGCTCCGGCCGATGCGGGCAAGTTCGGCGCTGCAGCGCGGGGTGCGAGGTCGGCGGGTTGCTCCATGCCGGCGGTGTACCTGACGGCCAGGTGCATCTGGGGGTGCAGGTTGGCACCGGCGCGCACCCGGGTGGGTGCACCCGAGGATCGCGGGAGATCGCGAGGGGTCGGATCGCGATCCGCCCGGATCGCATCCAGGGATCGCG
>JAYUDU010000541.1:0-3102 GCA_043739605.1 Acidimicrobiales bacterium
TCTTCGTGGGTGCCCGATTCCGTCACGCGTCCGCCGTCCAGCACCACGATTCGGTCGGCGCGCCTGACCGTCGAGAACCGGTGGGAGATGAGCAACGTCGTGGCGCCCGCGGTCATCGAAAGGTAGTGGTCGAACAGCTCTGCTTCGCCTCGCACATCGAGGTTGGCGGTCGGCTCGTCGAGGACAAGCACCGATGCGCCAGAGCGCACTCCATGGATGGCGCGTGCGAGCGCAACGCGCTGCCACTGGCCACCGGACAGGTCGACCCCGCCCACATAGCGTCGGGACAGAACGGTCTGCGATCCGTGCGGGAGGCCTGCAACCAGCTGCGCAGCCCCCGCAGACTCGACCGCAGCATCCGTCGCAGCACCTCCGGCGCTCTCCCCCCCGTTGCGGAGACCTCCGAACGCGACGTTGCGCTCGAGGCTGAGCGGGTACCGTTGAAAGTCCTGGAAGATGGCGGCGACCCGCGCCTGCCAGGCGCGGGGATCGAGGTCGCGCAGGTCGATGCCGTCGACGGTGATCCGCCCCGACGTCGGGTCATGCAGGCGGGCCAGAAGCTTGACGATGGTCGTCTTGCCGGCTCCGTTCACGCCAACGATGGCGAGCGACGTGCCCGCAGGGATGACGAGGTCGAGGTGCTCCAGCACCGGGCGCTGATCGGCGCCGGGGTAGACGAAGCCCACATCCGCAAAGCGGATCTCGACGACGGGCGCGCCGAGCGGCACGGCAATCGGTGTGGCCGGCACCGTGCGGGTCACCTCGCGGCGGGCGGCTGCTTCAAGGCGGCGCAGCGCGGGAAACACCACAGACCCCTTGGCCATCGACTGATCGAAGTCGCGTTCGACGGCAAGGGTCGACAGTCCCGCCAGCCCGCCGATGAGGACGGTGACGCCGCCCAAGCTGACGCGACCCTGCTGCGCCCAGCGGATGGCCAGCGCGAACGATGCGGCGTTGCCGATGAGCGGCAGGCCAAGGTGCATTGCGGCCTCGGTGGGTCGCAATCGACGCGTGGCCCACGCATCGTCCATCGCCGTGCGCCACGCCCGCCGGTACGCATCGAGGAACCAGCCGCTGAGGCCGAAGATGCGGAGTTCGCTTGCGGTCGTGCGGTCGACGGCGAGGCGGCGCAGGTAGATCGCCCGACGGGTGTTCGTGCCGGCCTCGTCCCACATGGCGGCCATCGCCCGTCGCGTGCGGTGACCAAGCACTCCCCACAACGCAGTCATGGCGACGGCGAGGGGGACAGAGAAGCTCGCCACCATCGCGAACGACCCCAGGAGGCCAACGCTCCATCCGCACCACGTGGGCAACGCCGACGCGAACGAGTAGCTGTTGGGGAATGCCTGGCGGCCGGCGAGGTCGGCGTCGGCGGCCACCGTGGGGTCGAGCAGGTGGTCGAGGAGTGGTGGGTCGCTCAGCGCGGCCATCGTCCTGCGCTCAAGCCGTCCGTAGATGTCGAGGGCCCACGCCTCCGTGAACGGAAACACGAGTGAGTGGGCGACCTCGGCCAGGGCTTGCACGGCGACGAAGCCGACGAGCGCAGTGATCATGCGGCCGCGATCGGGTGCGGCGGCGATGGCCACGCCCGCGAGGACCGTCGTGCATGCCGGTGCCGCGCCAAGAACGATCGACACGAGCGCAAGGACGACGAGCCGTGCTGGTGTCTCTTGCCAGATGATGGCGAGGCCGTCCAGGAGCCGCGTTCGGGGCGCGGCGCTGGTCCCCCCTCCCCTCGTCCCCGTCATCTTGGGAAGGCTACTTGGCCGGCGCGTGTGCCCTGAGCGGGCGCCCCGTCAAGGCAGCGGGACCCGGCGGCCGGGCGAGATATGTTGGCTAGCGGCCGCAGTTCGGCTTGACGCCGTGGTTGGCCTTCTTGTGCTTGGCGCGGATCTTGCGCTTGTTGGTTCGCTTCGACATGGGCCGAGACCCTACCGGCCAGCGGCATGCGGCCACCAGTCGAAACGGGGTGGCGGCGCGGTCCCGTAGGCTGTTCTTCCCGTGGAGCGCTTCGGGTTCGTAGGCCTGCCCAATGCCGGCAAATCATCGTTGTTCAACGCCTTGGCCGGCGGAGGCGCGCTGGCCGCGCCGTTCCCGTTCGCGACGAAGGAGAAGAACGTCGGCCGCGCTCGGGTGCCCGATCATCGCCTCCTCGCGCTGGCGGAGATGTCGAAGAGCAAGAACGTCGTGCACGCCGCCTGCGAGTTCGTCGACATCGGCGGCCTCGTGGAGGGTGCGAGCGTCGGGGAGGGTCTCGGCAACAAGTTCCTCGGCGACATCCGTGAGGTCGAAGTGATCGTCTACGTGCTGCGGGCCTTCGAGGACGACGACGTCATGGGCCCGACCAACCCGCTCGATCACCTCGCCATCGTTGAGACAGAGCTGTGCCTCGCGGACCTCGCCACCGTCGAACGCGAGCACAACAAGAAGGTGCGCCTCTCCAAGCTCGACAAGACCCTGGGCGCCGAGATCGACGCGCTTGGCGCCGCATTGGCAGAGCTGTCCGACGGCACCCCGATCTACCGCTCGACGCTCAAGGCCGACCAGAAGGACTTGTTGGAGCCGAGCTTCCTCCTCACGAACAAGCCCGTCCTCGCTGTCGTCAACGTGAGCGAGGGCGACCTCGATCCCGCGGCCGCAGCCGCCAAAGCCCAGCCGGTCATCGATGAGATGAAGGGCCACGCCGACGTGCTTGCCATGTGCGTGCAGCTCGAAGCGGAGGCGGCCATGGTGGAGGAGGCAGAACGCCAGGAGATGCTCGATGCCTTCGGCCTTGGCGAGGGTGCGCTGCCCCGGGTCGTGCACGCCGCCTACCACCTGCTCGGGCGGCGGACCTTCCTCACGACCGGCGAGAAGGAGTCGCGGGCGTGGACGTTCCGCACCGGCGCCAAGGCTCCCGAGTGCGCCGGTGTCATCCACTCCGACTTCCAACGAGGCTTCATCCGCGCCGAGGTCGTCAACTGGCAAGAGCTGCTCGACCTCGGCTCGTGGTCCAAGGCTCGCGACGCCGGCAAGCTTCGCGTCGAGGGCAAGGACTACCTTGCCCAAGACGGCGACGTCATGGAGTTTCGCTTCAACGTGTAGCAGGGCAAATGCGGATTG
>JAYUDU010000542.1:0-3095 GCA_043739605.1 Acidimicrobiales bacterium
GAGTGGTGGGTCTTGCCGAGCGCGGCCACCAAACCTCCTTCAAGTCCCTCGACCAGCTCGACCATCCACAGCGGGCGACTGCGGTCGAGCGGACGAGAGTGGAACTCAGCCGCGTACGCGGCCAACTCTGCTGGACCCCCTGGCGCCGGGAGAGCAGAGCGGCGCACGTGGAAGTCGAGGTCGAAGTCTGGGTCTTCGATCCAGATGGGATGATGCAACCCGAACGGGACGGTGACCAGGCGTCGACGCCACGGTGGCGACAGGTGCAGCCGATTGCGGATCATCGCCTTGTACTCGTCGAAGGAGTAGGTGCCGATGGCCGTCGACGGGTCGGCGATGATCACAGAGCTGACGTGCATGTGGGACGACGCCGTCTCCATGTACAAGAACGTGGCGTCGACACCGGTGAGTCGCTGCACTGGGATCCTCCTGGACAGTGGGGGGCTGTCCTGCCGTGGGCCATTCGACCCATCGCCAGAGTACGACCGTGATGTGACGCCTGTCACCTCGAAGCGTTTCCGGCAGATTGCGTTTCGCGGCGCGGTGCGACCCCACGCCCCCCTTCATTTGAGAAGGCGAGACATCCGTCGGTCTGCGAGGGGCTTGCCGCCCGTCTGGCAGGTTGCGCAGTACTGCAAGGCCTTCGTGGCAAAGCTGACCTCGCGGACGACGTCGCCGCACACTGGGCAGTTCTGACCGACCCGGCCATGCACGGCCAACCCCCCCTTCTTCTCTGCCTTGAGGCCCTTCGCCGGCAGCTCGACAGAGCGCTCGAGCGCATCGGCCAACGTCGAGACGAGGGCGCTGTGCAGCGTGGCCAGCTCGTCGGCTGTGAGCTTGCCCGCCGGCTTGTACGGGCTGAGCCGGGCGGTGTGGAGGATCTCATCCGAATAGGCGTTGCCGATGCCGGCGATGACCGACTGGTCGGCCAACGCTCCCTTCAGGTGACGTCCGCCTGTCGCGGCGAGGCACGCACCAAGCGCGGCAACATCGAACGACGGGTCGAGCGGCTCCGGACCGAGGGTGGCGATGTTCTCGACGGCGTCAGGATCGCGAACGACCCATCCCTTCAAGCGCTTCTCTGTCCCGGCCTCGGTCACGTCGAAGCCGTCGCCCTCATCGAAGCCGACGCGAAACGCAAGCGGCGACTTCGGTGAGAGCTTCGGACGCTCGGTCGCGAGGACATCGATCCACTTCAGCCATCCGCCCCGAGCAAGGTGGACGATCAGCCAGATTCGGTCTCCAGTCATGTCGTCGAACGGAAGGCAGAGGTGCTTGCCGCGGCGACACGGCTCGACGAGTGTCCGCCCGACCAGCGCTTCGAGCGGCGGGTCGAAGGTCTTGAGGGCCGAGAACGACGCCACGTAGGCACGCGAGACCCGCCGTCCTGTGGCTTGGCGGCCGACGAAGCGGGCGAGCGCCTCGACCTCGGGCAGCTCTGGCACCGACGCAGCCTCGCGCGATCAGCGCCCGGATGAGCCGTGACCGCCGGTGCCGCGCCCTGTTGAGGGGAGGTCGTCGACCAACGCGACGCGCCGCAGGGTGACCACCTCGACTCGCTGCACCACCAGCTGCGCGATGCGATCGCCGCGTCGCACCTCGTATGCCTCCATGGGGTCGGTGTTGACGAGCGCCACCATGATCTCGCCCCGGTACCCCTCGTCGACGAGCCCCGGAGCGTTGACGACGGTCACTCCATGGCGTGCCGCCAGCCCAGAGCGCGGCAGTACAAACCCCGCCGTTCCGGGAGGCAGCGCCACGACGATGCCGGTGGCCACCACTGCCCTGCCGCCACCCGGAGCGAGCGTCGCGCCAATACGGGCGACGAGGTCGAGGCCTGCGTCGCCGGGGTGAGCGTACGCGGGCAGCGCGAGGTCGGGATCAAGAACGACGACGGCCAGCTCCACGCCTGCGATGCTACGGGGCGTGCTCGTATGGATGGACCTAGAGATGACCGGACTCGACGCGGCCCGCCACGTCATCGTCGAGATCGCGACGCTGATCACCGACGACGACCTCACCGTCATCGCAGAAGGTCCGGACCTGGTGGTGTCCGCCACGGAGGCCGAGCTGGCAGAGATGGACGAGGTCGTCGTCAACATGCACACTCGCTCGGGCCTGCTCGACGCCATCAAGGCGTCGACGATCACCCTTGAGGAGGCGGGTGCCGCGACGCTGGCCTTCCTTCGAGAGCACGTGCCGGAGGGCAAGGTTCCGCTGTGCGGCAACTCCATCGGCACCGACCGACGGTTTCTCGCCACCCATCTTCCGGTGGTCGAGGACTACCTGCACTACCGGTCGATTGATGTCAGCACCATCAAGGAGCTGGCCAGACGGTGGCGACCTGATGTCGCCGCAAGCACCCCGAAGAAGGCCGGCGGCCACCGGGCGCTCGACGACATCCGTGAGAGCGTGAAGGAGCTCGTCCACTACAAGGCCGCGCTGTTCGACGCTCCAAGCGCGCCGGCACCCGCGAGCGACTGACCGCCCGCGGTGCCTCAACGGGCACCGGGATCTGCCCGTTGAGTCAACGACGCGTGCCCGTTGAGTGCAGTGTGCGCTGAATGCGTGCATGACCGACCGCACCACCGTGTTTGTCTACGCACCAGACCCCATCAGCCACGCGGGCATTGCCGGCCAGCTGCGAGGCCGACCTGAGGTCTCGCTGGTCACAGACGGCGGTTTTGACGATGCTGCCGTCGCAGTCTTGGTGGCGGATGAGGTGGACGACGAACTGCTCCGCACCATCAAAGCCATCCAGCGCAACGGCTGCCCGAAGGTGGTGCTCGTTGTTGCCCGTCTTGACGATGCTGCCCTGTTGTCGGCCATCGAGGCAGGCGCGTGCGGGATGTTGCGTCGATGCGACGCCCATCCGGAGGCGCTCGTCACGGCCATCCGCAACGCGGAGAAGGGCGACGGAACCGTGCCACCCGACCTGCTTGGCCGGCTCCTCGATCAGGTTGGTCGCCTCCAGCGCCAGGTCTTGTCGCCCCGCGGCCTCTCGTTCACCGGCCTCACCGATCGCGAAGTGGACGTCCTGCGCCTCCTGGCCGAGGGCCTCGACACCGCAGAGGTCGCCGGCAAGCTCTGCTACT
>JAYUDU010000543.1:0-7963 GCA_043739605.1 Acidimicrobiales bacterium
TCACCGTTGCGCGGGCCGTCATTGCCTGTGGCGCCTCCTCGATCCTCGTCCCTCGGATCCGCTCGGCGCCGGCCGGCAGGCCCAGAAGAGCGGCGGGAAGAAGTGGTCCCACGACCGCGGAGGACACGTCCGTTTCAGCCGACCGCGTCGCCCTCGGCCAGCACAGCCCACAGGTCGCGGGCGGTGTGGAGCACGCGGAGCACGTCGACCGCCGACGCTTCACTCAGGTAGCAGACGACGTACGGAAACCGGGCGAGCGGCCAGGTTCTGAGGCCGCTCACGCCTGCATCGACGGCATTCCTGGGTGAACCCACGCTCGGTTGTCTCGCCAGCAGATCAAAGGTGTCTGCGATCGCCTCGACGAACCGGTCGACGATGCGAGGGTCCGCAAGGTCGGCGTAGCGGTCGACGACCTGCTCGATGTCCGCGGCAGCGGACGCGCTGACACGGATCGACGACGGCATGCTCAGGCCCGTCTGGCGCGAGCGCGTTCGCGCAGCCCCTCGAAGTAGGCGTCGTCAACGACTGGTCCGGGCCCCGAGGCGATGCCGTCCAAGATGAGCGTTCGGAGCTCGTGGCGAGCTTGATCGAACCGGATCAGCTGGCGGACGTACTCACTGCTGCTCGCGTACGAACCGTCGGCTACTCGACGGTCGACAAACTCCCGCATTTCCGACGGCAGGGAGATGTTCATCGTGCTCACGACCTCCATCGTAGGCCGGATGGCAAACCTTGCCAAGGGCTGGCCGTGGCGTCAGCCGGCGATGGCGGCCGCGACGGCCAGCACACGGCGGGCGTTGTCGACGTGGAGGTTCTCGATCATCCGGCCGTCCAACGTCACCACGCCCTTGCCCTCGGCCATGGCGGTCTCGAAGGCCTCGATGGTGCGCTGGGCGAGGTCGATCTGGGCCTCCGTCGGCGCCCACACGCCGTTGCAGGGATCGACCTGCGCAGGGTGGATGAGCGTCTTTCCATCGAAGCCGAAGTCGAAGCCCTGCTGGCACTCGGCGAGGAAGCCGGCTTCGTCCTTGATGTCGTTGTAGACGCCGTCGAGGATGACCTTGCCGGTGGCCCGCGCTGCATTGATGCAGCGCCCGAGGCCCCACAGCAGCGGCGCCCTGCCGGGTACGAGGGCCGCCCGCAGCTCCTTGGCCAGGTCGTTGGTGCCCATGATGACCACCTCGAGCCGCTCGGACGCCGAGCAGATCTCAAGCGCCCGCTCCATGGCTTGGGGCGTCTCCAGAAGCACCCAGATCTTGGTGTGGTCCGGGGCGCCGCCGGCCTCGATGGCCTTCTCGATGGCGGCGACATCTGCGGCCGACGACACCTTGGGCACGACGATCGCGCCAGGACCGGCGGCCGCGGCGGAACGGAGGTCGTCGGCACCCCACTGGGTGTCCAGGCCGTTGACCCGAATGGTCAGCTCCTTGCGGCCGTACTCGCCCGAGTTGGCGATGACCGCGGCGGCGTTCTCACGAGCCGCGACCTTGGCGTCGGGTGCGACGGCATCTTCGCAATCGAGGATCAGCGCGTCGGCCGGGATCGTCTTGGCCTTCTCGAGCGCCCGCTCGTTGGATGCGGGCATGTAGAGCACCGACCGGCGGGGGACGATCACAGCGCTCATGCCGAGAACCCGTAGGTGGCGGCGAGCTCTGGGTCACGGGCGGACAGATCACGAGCCAGGTCGACCATGACCTTGCACTGCTTGACCGAAGCGTCGTCCTCCATCTTGCCGTTGAGCATCACGGCGCCGGTTCCATCGCCCATGGCCGCGATGACCTCCAACGCATGAGCAACATCCACAGGATCTGGCGAGAACACCTTCTTGGCAATGGCGATCTGGGCGGGGTGCAACGACCACGCGCCGACACAACCGAGCAGAAATGCATTGCGGAACTGGTCTTCGCATGCGGTGACGTCTTTGATGTCACCGAACGGCCCATAATAGGCATAGATGCCGTTGCTGGCGCAGGCGTCGACCATGCGGGCGATGGTGTAATGCCACAGGTCCTGCTGGTAGACGGCCCGCAATTCGTCGCCCGCGCCGGTGCCATCCGACTGCGTTGTTGGGTCCTGACGGACGAGGTAGCCGGGGTGGCCGCCGCCGACCCGGGTGGTCTTCATGCGGCGGTTGGCGGCGAGGTCCGCGGGGCCGAGACAGATGCCCTGCATGCGGGGGGACGCACCGGCGATGGCCTCGACGTTGGCGACCCCAGCGGCGGTCTCGAGGATGGCGTGCAACAGGATCGGCCGGGTGAGCCCTGCCCGAGCCTCGAGCTGGGCGACGAGACGGTCGACGTAGTGGATGTCCTGAGGCCCTTCGACCTTGGGGATCATGATGACGTCGAGCTTGTCGCCGATCTCGGAGACGAGCGTCACGAGGTCGTCGAGGACCCACGGCGAGTCGAGGCTGTTGACCCGCGTCCACAGCTGCGTGCCCGTGGTCGGGTCCCAGTCCTTGCCCACCTTGACCAGGCCGGCGCGAGCCGCCTCCTTGTCGACCATCGGCACCGCGTCCTCAAGGTTGCCGAGCAGCACGTCGACGGTGGGCGCGATCGCCGGCACCTTGTCGACCATCTTCGGGTTGGCCGGGTTGAAGAAGTGGATCATCCGGCTGGGCCGGAACGGGATCTCGCGCACCGGGGTGGGGGCCCCGACGGCCAGCGGCTGGAAGAAGTCCTTGGGCGAGCGCATCGCTGACGATCGTACGGTTGCACCACCGACCCCGGCCACCGCGTGCCGGGCGACCCGCGCAGAGCCCGCGGGCCGTGCGCCGGAACCGTCCCCTATCCTCTCGGCCGTGCGTCGCGTGCAGACCCCCCTTGCAGCCCTCGCCGCGTGTGCCATCTGCGTGGGCGCGGCGCTGGGCGCCGCCGGCCCTGCGCTCGCCAGCACCAGCAACGATCCGCTCGCACCCCGCCAGACCCACCTCACCCAGGTCGGCGCGCCAACGGCATGGAACACGGCCACGGGGCGGGGCCAGACCATTGCGGTCGTCGACTCAGGCGTCGATCTGCAGCACGAAGACCTCATCGCCAAGCTGGTGCCCGGCGCCAGCTTCACCGGCAGCCCAACGGCGCAGGATGACTGCGGCCACGGCACCCACGTCTCGGGCATCGCCGCGGCGTCCACCAACAACGGCATCGGCGTCGCTGGCATCGCCCCTGACGCAAAGATCATGCCGCTGAAGGCGTTGTCCTACGACGGCACCAACTGCAGCGGCACCGGGAGTGCCGTCGGCCAGGCCATTCGCTACGCCGCAGACAACGGCGCTTCGGTGGTCAACCTGTCGCTTGGCAGCGAGATCCAGTTCGCCCTCGGAGCGGGCAACAAGGCCGACATCGAGTACGCCTGGTCGAAGGGGGTCATCTGCGTCATCGCCGCCGGCAACCAGTATGTCCTTGGTTCTGGGTATACAGACGTTCACGCGATCATCGTCACCTCGGTCAATGCCGACGACACCAAATCGAGCTTCTCAAGCACGAACGATTCGATGTGGGCCCTCTCTGCGCCTGGCAACAACATCCTTTCCACCTACTGGTACACCGGTCAGAAGGACCAGTACGCGCTGGACTCGGGAACGTCGATGTCGACACCAGTGGTCGCAGGCGCGGCCGCGGTCCTGCGGTCGATGGGGCTCACGCCGCAAGAGACCGTCGACCGCCTGCTATCCACGGCCAAGGACCTCGGCACGCCGGGCAAGGACACCACCTTCGGGTCTGGTCGCCTCGACCTTGCGAAAGCGGTCGGCGGCGGCGGCGGCACCGGGTCGCCGACGACCAACGCGACCACGACGCAGGCCCGCGGCGCGACCACAACGTCGGGCGGCACGGCGCCTGCGACGCAACGTACGACGCCGAGCGGCTCGCAGGGATCGTCTGGGACATCGGGCACCGCGACTCGGTCATCCACCAATCCCGGCGCCACCCAGACCCAGAGCGGAACCTCAGGGGGCGCCGACCCCATCGCGCTCGGAGGCGTCCCGGACGGGCTCACGCCGGACCTCGCCGGCACCGGTCCACGCCGCGGGGCGTCCCAGAGTGGCGTCAGCGAGGCGGCCTCGTCGTCGCCGAAGAACGTGCGGATCAGCGCCGGCAGCTCCGCCCCGTGGGGCCTGCTCGCCGTGGGTACGGCCATGCTCGGCGCCGCCGGAGGTGGCCTCGCCCTGGCCGCGACCCGCAGACGCCGCTCCGCCCCGTAGCCTCGTGTCCGACATGGCACCCACTACGCGCTTGCGCCCCCCCGGTCGAGCCGCGGCTGGCTCCATAGCCCTCGGCACGCTGCTCGCCTGCGCGGCGGCCACCCTCGGCACCGCGCCTCGGGTCGGCGCCGACCCCTTCGTGAACGACCCCAGCTACCCGCTCCAGCACGCAGACCCCCAGGTGCACGCAGAGGAGGGGTGGCGCAAGGGCGCCGGTCAGGGCCAGATCATCGCCATCGTCGATACCGGCATCGACCTCACCCACGAGGAGTTCGTCGGCAACCTGCCAAACGGCAAGCCGAAGCTCGTCCCTGGCAAGAGCTTCGTGCCGGGCGTGGCGACACCCCAGGACGACCAGGGCCACGGCACCCACTGTGCCGGCATCTCCGCCGGTACGGCCAACAACGGCAAGGGCATCGCTGGCATCGCCCCGCTGGCTCAGCTGATGCCGGTCAAGGTCTTGAGCAAGGACGGCTCCGGCCAGCCAGCCTGGGTCAACGATGGCATCCGCTGGGCGGCCGACAATGGCGCCACCGTCATCAACCTCTCCCTCGGCAGCGACTTCGTCGGCACCCTCGCCAATACAGACTTCTCGACCGCCGTCAACTACGCCTTCGGCAAGGGCGTCGTGGTGGCCATCGCCGCCGGCAACTCCGGGGGCAGCGGCATCGGCAACGGCTACACCACCCAGAACGGCATGGTCGTGGCCGCGGTCAACCGTTTCGATCAGAAGACCTCCTACTCAGAGCCCGTCGGCACCGCGAAGTGGCCCATCAGCGCACCGGGAGGCGACGGTGGCACCAGCGGCAACAACCTCATCTACAGCACCGACTTCACCGGCACGCCAAACGCCTACGGGTACAAGGCCGGCACTTCGATGGCGACCCCGGTCGTTGCCGGCGCAGCCGCGGTGCTGAGGTCCCTCGGCCTGGACGCGCAACAGACGATCGACAAGCTGCTCAACACCGCCGTCAACACCATGGACGGCTACGACGCAAAGTACCTGGGCAAGGGTCGCGTCGACGTCGGCCGCGCCGTGGCCGGCCTGTCCGGTCCGCCCGGACTGACGCTCGGCGATGGCAAGGTCACCGCCAAGACCGCAACTACGCAGCACTCGTTCGTCACAACACCCGGGGACACGTCGAAGACCGGCGCGTCGAGCGGAGGGGGCGGGCCTGCTCTGCCGGGGTCGTCAAAGGGCGGCACCACGGTGCCGCCATCGAGCGCCGGCAGCGCGACCACGGCCACCACCATCAAGGGTTTTGCGCTCCCGCCGACCAAGAAGAAGACCACGGGGACGGGCGACGTGACCATCACCGGCGTGTCGGCATCCTCGTCACGCCCGTGGGTGCCAGGCGGCGTCGCGGCTGCGCTGCTCGTCGGCACGGGCGCGGCCGCGGCCAGCGTCAACGCCGGGGCGCGGCGGCGGCGCAGAGCCCCCGGACGCTGAACTCGTGCTCACCCCGTCTGCGCTCAGGCGCGGCACCACTCCACTTGGCCGGCGGCTGACCGCGCTCGGCACCGGCCTGACCGTCGGACTCCTCGTTGCCGCAGCATCGGCCACGGGCGCGGCCGCGAGCGACGACACCTACTTCGCCGACCAGTGGGGCTTGTCGCGCATTGGCGCGCCCGACGCGTGGGCCACTGCGAAGGGCGACGGCGTGACCGTCACCATCATGTCGACGGGCGTGCTGGCGACGCACCCTGACCTCAGCGCCAACCTCGTGCCGGGCGTGAACAGGCTCGACTCCACCAAGGCCCCCACCGACGACAACGGCTCTGGCACTCGCCTCGCGGGGATCGTCGCAGCCACGACAGACAACGGCGTGGGCATCGCTGGCGTCGCCCCGAACGCCAGGGTGAAGCCGGTCAAGGTGCTCAACTCGAACGGCAACGCTGGCGACATCAACGCATGGCTCGACAGCCTCCAGGCGGCCGCCGGATCACCGGTGATCCTCATCGATGTGCCTGCTGATCTCACGCCGGATCGCGATGCCGATCTGCGTCGGGTGCTGCGAGCGTGCTGGTCGTCCGGCTCCATCGTCGTGGTGCCAGCGGGCGACACCGCGGTCGCTAACCACGACTTGACCGACACCCCGGCCATCGAGGTCACCGCCACCACCAAGACCGACAACAACGCCCAGACGCAGAACGTCAACGGGGCGGCAGGCATGTGGGGCATCGCAGCACCCGGTGGCGAACGCCTCCCCGACACCACGCTTCGCATCAAGACCACGAGCTGGGCGACGGGCGATGTGGCTGGCTACTCAGACAGCACCGGCACCGCCCTCGCCGCGGCCCATGTCGCGGGTGCCGCCGCCGACCTTCTTGGACTCGGACTCAGCCATGAGAAGGTCGTCGAACGACTCCTCTCCACGGCGCGCGACCTCGGCGACCCCGGCCACGACGCCGTGTACGGCGCCGGCATGCTCGATCTCGCCAAGGCCGCATCGCTCGGCGGCCCACCCACGACCACGACCGTCGCGGCCCAAGGTGCGACCACCACCAAGACCACGAGTGTCACCACCACCACGACCAAGGGCGCTGCGACCGGCGGACAGGGCATCCCGGCTGGGGTCCTCAACCGACCCACGTCGAGCGGACTGCCCGGTGTCATCCCCGCGAACCGTGCCGCCGGCCCTGACGTCCTTGAGGAGGGCGTCCCCGGCGGCGACGCCCAGGCGCCGACGGCGCGCCGCCAGGGCACTCAAGGCCAGCAAGCGCTCGGGCTGCCCGGGGCGCTCGGCGTGCGAGACGACACCAAGCCGTGGGGGTTGCTCGCGCTAGGCGCAGCCGCGCTGTGCGCCACGATGGCGGCCTTCAGCCTCACGCTGCGGCGGCTCGCGCTCTCCCCCGACCCGCTCGAAGCAACCGACGCCATCGTCCCTGCGGGCTGGGTCCCCTCCAACTGAGCGCCCCTGAGCCGAGGCAAATCCCCGGCGTCGGCTACTCCGAGCGGAGGAAGGCCAGCGTCCGCTCCCACGCCAGCGCCGACGCGGGCGCGTCGTAGACCTCTGGCCTGGTGTCGTTGAAGAAGGCGTGATCGCAGCCGCCGTAGACGTGCACGTCTGCCGCACCTCCCGCGGCGCGGACGTCGGCTTCGAGCGCGCCGGCCACGTCGGGACCGGCCCAACCGTCGTTCTCCGCATAGTGGCCGAGGATCGGTCCTCCCAGTGCGCTCCATTCCGCTTTCGGGCCCTCCCACGGGATGACGCCGTAGAACGGCACGCAGGCCCTCACGGCGTCGCCTCGTCGCGTCGCGGCCAACATGGCGAGGCCGCCCCCCATGCAGAACCCCACGACGGCGACCTTGGCGGCACCCGTGCGAGTGCACAGCTCGTCGATGGCCCCTGACAGGTCACCGGCGGCGCGATCCATATCGAGCGCCATCATGAGCTTGCCGGCCTCGTCTGGCTCTGTGGTGGTGGCACCGTGGTAGAGGTCAGGCGCAAGTGCGGTGAAGCCTGCCGCCGCGAAGCGGTCGCAGACGTCGACGATGTGCGGCACGAGGCCCCACCATTCCTGGATGACGACCACACCAGGACCACCCGATGCTGGCGCCGCCAGGTAGCCAGAGGTGGGCCCGCTTGCGGTCTGGAACTCGATGAGGTCTCCCATGCCGACAGTGTTGCCGCTCGCTACCGGTAGGTGCCTGGTGCGTCGAGGCTGCGCAGCAGCTCTGGGGCGAACGGACAGTCCGGGTCGGCCGCCGCGTCGGCGGGCTCCAGTTCCCCGATGGAGCGGATGACGAGGTCGACCAGC
>JAYUDU010000544.1:0-7960 GCA_043739605.1 Acidimicrobiales bacterium
CGACGCCGTGACCATCACGTTCCCTGACGACCTGCGCCGGCGTCTGCACGAGCCGCGGCCGGCGGCACTCGACGTGGAGGCGATTGTGTCCGTGCTGGCAGCGGCGCTGCGGCCGGCGTGATGGCTGAGGCACTGCCAGATCAGCGAGACCTCGCCGAACCGGGACGACCACGGAGATGACAACGACTGACCTTCGAAGTTGGTCACGACCGATGCCGCACGACGGGTCGTGGTTACGCGGCCGTCCGACTGGCGGCGCACGGCCGTCCGGCCACGCCCGCTCAGCTCGAAGGGCTCGGCCGGCGTGCGTCGGTGAGGGGGCGCGCGCCATCTCCGTTCGCGGTGGCGCTCGCCGTGGACGGCGCCGCCTCAACGAGCGCCTTTACGTCGTTCCAGTCGCTTCTATATAGCGCGCCGTGCGCCGCTCGCCAAGCATCTCCGTGTCCGAACCGCGGGTCGCGCAGGATCCACTGGCAATCGTCGTAGCGGCTGAGGACCACCATGCCCAGCGCACTGCGGAACGTCCGTCCGTGCTCTCGGATCTGCGCATAGCGCGAGTACGGATCGGCGCGGCCCTCCGAGGACAGCAGCAGTTCGGCGAGGAGGGTGTCGGGATCGAGCGTGGGCAGAGACATGTGCGTCCTTTGTCGGCTTCGGGGCTCATCGTGGCCGCGATCGATCCCGCGCGCCACTGATGAGAGCTTTGATCGTCGCCCCCAAGCGAAAGGTCCTACGTGCCGGCGACGGGGACGAAGCCCTCGGCCAGGAACGCGGCGCGGAGTCGCACATCAAAGACGGCGACGGAGCCGATCGAGGGGTCAGCCGCTCGGGCGGCGGTTGCGCTGGCCAGCTGGACCGAGTCGTACCCGCGGAGACCGTGCGCCGCCGCTGCTCGAGCAGCGGCGATGAGCACATCCAGGCTTGCCGCCACGGGGATGAAGCGGGGCGGTGCGTGAGCGTCGCCGTGGAAGTCGGCCTCGAACGCCGCGGTGAGCAGCGCGGCATCGACGGCGTCCAGGTCGCCGATGCGGCTCTTCGCCCACAGCGCCGCCGGCACCTCGACCCGGGCCAGCGACGAGACCACGATCGGGCCGGAGATCCGGCCGATTGCAGCGTGGCCGGCTTCGGCGACGTAGAGCTTGACCAGCGCCGATGAATCGGCGAACACGGTCACCGGCCGTCGGCCACCAGCTCGGAGGCGGAGCGACCTCGCGCCGCTCGGCGACTCGCCGCGGCGACCGCCTGACGTGACGGCCGTGCGATCGCAATCGGGCCGACATCGTCGAGCAGCCCAGCGAGGCGCAGGCGGGCTCGCACCCGCTCGGCCTCGGTTCCCTCCAGCGACGGGTCGGTGGCGGCGCGGAGCACGGCGGTCACGAAGTCGTTCATCGATCGACCCTGACGCTCAGCCTCGCCCCGCACCCGCTCGACGAGCGATGCGTCCGCGCGGACGGTGAGCTGCGCCATGCGTGCACGGTAGCAGGCATGCCTGCACTCATGCCGTGCCCTACCAACCCGGCGGGATCGTTGCGAACGACGTCTGGACGCCGGCCACGGGCCCCCCTGGAGCCGGGGACCACGCCGGCGCCTGCGGCATCGGGGGCGACGCCGCGCCAGTCAGGCGATCATCGATGCTGAGCACGACGCCGATCAGGGCGCCGAGTCCTCCGGTCGCCGCCGTGAACGAAAGCGTGTACGAGAGTGCAAGCCCGATCACGCTCAGCCCCAAGCCGACGAAGCTCCGGTTGATCCAGACCAGCCCGCCAAGCACCGACCAACCGAGGCTGAACAGGGCACCGAGGCTGGCCAAGGCGTAGAGCAACACCTGAAACAATCGGGCGATGACGTGGGCGGTGCTGGATGGCTGAGATTGCATGAGACGCATCATGACAGAATCGGGGTCGATGCACAAGGCGTTTCACGTAGTTCCAGTGCTTTGCGGTCGGCGGACGAGTACTGATGCGGGGGGACACAACGCCAGGACGTAGTGGGAGCCGCGCCGCTCGCCGCGGAGCTCGATCTGTCCTGCTTGGCGGAGCCGGCGAAGCAGCACCACTGCCTGTTGTGTCGTGAGTCCCGCGACCGCGGCGGTCTGCGCCCGCGTGATCGACCCAGTCGCCTGGACGTGAGCGAGCACCCGCTGTTCGGCGGACGGCTCGCGGGCCGATCGTGACGAATCCTGAAGTTCGCGGGCGACGGCGGGGCTGGCCTCGTAGACGCGCTGCCTGCGCTCGCCGCGGGCCACGAGCACGTCCCGGTCGACCAGGCGGGCCAGCTGAGAGCGTGCCTCGTCGGCGTGCACGTGAAGGAGGTCCGCAACCTCGGCTGCGGTCACACTGCCATTGAGTCGCACTGCTCGGAGCACCGTCAGCATGGGCAGTTCAACCGTCCGACCGTCGCGCGCTCTCGCCGCCGCGAAGCGAGCGATGGCCCGGTCGAGCGGACCTTCCGGCATGCGAGCGCACACCCAATCACCCCGAGACTGGCTGTAGTCGGGTTGCGGTCGGCCAGACTCGAGCTGACCGAGGAAGACCCGATCGATGCCGCGTCCGGTGCGCTCGACCAGGCCAGCCCGTTTGAACGCGTCAGCGATGGCTGGGTTGCGCGCCCGGGGTGGCGCGGTGAGAAGCGTGTCGATCGTGACGCCGATCGGAAACCCGCCAGGATTGGAGACGACGAAGGTGCCGTTCTCGATGGCCACGCGTACCTCGCCGCGGAGCGCATAGTTGCGGTGAACCAGCGCGTTGGCGATCAGCTCGCGGACTGCGACCGACGAGAACGCCGGCACGCCGATGCGGAACAGCCCATCCTGGATCTCGTCCTCAGGGTTGTGAGCGTTCGCCAGGTCAGCCAGCTCGACCATCGAACGGAGCAATGGCGCGCGGCCACGTCGATTCGCTCGCACTGTCGAATCGCCGGTCACCTGAAACGTCGTCTCATGGGTCGGGACCAGGGCAGCGATCGCCGCTTCGGTGCCGAACAGGAGTACCGCTCCGAGCGTGGGCGCACCGCCGGGGGTGGCGACGCCGAGGGCACCGATCAGGTCGCGATCTGAGAGGGTGACGAGCGTCCGATCTGCGCCGCGAGCGAGCAACCGCATGCGGTCGAGCTCTGCCGTGTCGAGGTCGTCCATCGTGGCGTGCACGGCGACGGTCGAGAGGTCTTGCGCGCCAAGGTCGCTGGCCCGAGCGAGGACCTCGTTCGGCGCCATCGGCAGGCACTGCGGTCGCCCGCGCACGTCGAGCGAGCGCCGCACGTAAGTGCCCCGCGTCGTGGCCACGACCGACCGCGCCCGCTGGACCCGGATGACGGCGACCTCGATCCCACCGACATCGACCATGCGAACATCCGCCTCGACCGACGGGGTCGTCAGGTTCGCGACCATCGCTGCAAGGGCTCCCGGGATGACCCGCTGCCCGTCTGGCGCCTTCGCCCCGACCACAGTGCCGTCGTCGTTGGCGCCGAGGACGAGCACGCCGCCCTCGGCGTTCGCGAGGCAGGCGACCGCCTCCGCCAACTCGTTCGTGGACGCCTTGTGCTTGAACTCGACGTCGATCTGCTCGCCGGCCGCGAGCAACTCGGTGAGGTCGCTCGACTCCATGGCACTTATGGTACTCAGATATGAGACCTAGATCGGTGATGTTCGAATAAATGCATACTTTCCATTCCTGCGGTGAGGACGTCAAGGCAGCCAAGCTGACGGCGGTCGCCGACAACGATCCAACGTCGCGGCGGCGCGCCCGTCTTGCTAGAGCGGCAGGCGCTCGAGGCGAGACTCGTGAACGAGGTAGAGGAAGGGACCCGGCTCTGCGCACGCAGCGGTGATCGCATCGAGGTGGTGCAGATATCGCCGAGCCATGTCGGCGCCGGTGAGGTCTTGGCGACTGAGGCAGAAGCAGCGGACACCAGCGGCCGTGAGCGCTAGGCGTTCGGCGGTTCGACTGCGGATGCGTGCGTCCTTCAGGAACACGACCCAGCTTCGCTCGCCGGCGAGCGTGAGCCACTCTGTGTCGGCGATGGCTTGGTCGGCTGGGATGCCGTAGTGCTCGGCAAGGGTCACGAGTCGAAGCCCAGCTGATCGGAGGAGGTCTGGAACAACGATGCGGCCGAGGCTGCGGTCGAGAAAGAGGTCAGGCAGCTCGGGCGGATGAGACACGGACCGCGCCCTCCAGGTCGGCCACCGAGACGCCGAACTCGGCTGCGACGTCGTGCAGCGACTCGCCTGCGTAGAAGCGGTCGAGGACGTCGGCGACGCGGGCACCGCCGCTGACGAAGATGGGCTGCCCGAAGGAACGGGTCGGGTCGACGACGACCTCGCGATTCCCGTAGGCGGGTGGGTGGAGCAGAACAGCGTAGCCGTCCTCGCCGTAGGTGATGCGGGTGAGGTAGCTCGCCACGATCTCGGTGAAGACCCGCTGACCGCTTCGCACGACCACCAACTCCTTCGTCTCTGCGAGCGAGCCTGTCCTTTCGGCGAGGTCGTACAGCAGTTCAGCGCCATCGGTGTAGAGCCGCGAGCTGGCCAGCGCGTGCTCGATCCCGATCTCCTCTTGCAAGGCGAGGATGGCGGGACGGATCCGCTGCATGGGGACGCCAGCGCGGCGAATCGCGGCGAGGACCATTCCTTCAGCCAGCGTGAGGAACGGCACGGTCGGACCGTCGTGACCTGCGACCGCGCACAAGACCGGTGCCGCGATCGTGGGTGAGTGGCCAATCCGATGGCGGAGATAGCCCCGCGCCCAGGTACCAAAGGTGCTGGATGGCACGGCGAGGAGACGGGCCGCCTCAGACAGGCGGTACAGCGGGAGCTCTGTCCGTTGGGCGTCAAGCTGTCGAATCGTCACGGCGAACCTCCCTCTCCTTGAGCCGACGAGGATCAGCGTAGAGCGACCCTGTGACAGCGAACTGCGACATGCCTCCACGGCAATTGTCCAACAGCCCGCTGGACAATTGGCTCCGCAGGTCGGTGGTGAGGCGCGCAGGCACCTTCGAGCCAGGCCTCGCGCTGCTGACACGGCCTTGGGCCCCGCAGCAAACGAGTCCTCGCGAGCCTTGGCGTGCGGCCGTCAGACGCGCGGGAGGACCGTCTCGGGGTCGGCGTCGGCGGCGAGGTCGAGAACCGCGTCCTGGAGGGCTTCGAGTTCGGTGAGGCTGAGGTTGGTGACTCGGGCCGTGACGGTGGCTGAGGGTGTCCCGAAGCGATGGCGGATGACGCGCAGCACGGCGTCAGCTGCGGCCCGCTGCCCACCTTGTTCGATGCCTTGGGCGATGCGCTTGTCGACGTAGGGGCGGAGGGTCTCGTCGTCGAGGATTTCTTCGTAGATGCTCATGGGGTGGGTCTCCTGAGGTGTGAGCAACATGATCGCACGTCGCTGTGGGCTGTGACGGCCCGCCATCGCGAGCAGCTCGGCTGCCCACCGGACGGGTGGAGCGAGGGCGTCGAGGGTGCGGATCGCGTCCTGAGCGACAGTGTGGTCGTCCCCTTGGGCGATGGCCGGGAGAATCGGGAGCGTGACCACAAGCGTGGCGGCGGCGAGACTGCGAACATCGACGCTGGTCCAGGCGATGTGGTGGCCGGGCTCGTCATGGCGGTTGGGGGCTCTCCGGCGGGAGCAGCGAACGCACGGCGTTGATGATGCAATCTGCGACGTCGGCGGCAGCACGCAACTGCGCACCCGACATGGGGCCTGAGGTCTCGCCGTACTCCGCGTCGGCGCGATCGCGACGGAGGTCGTCGAGCGCTCGAAGGTCGCTGGCGTCGATGCTCTCGGCGAGGACGGACCGTGCGTACTCGAGCACGATCCTGTGCGCCCCCTCGCCCTTTCGGGGACGCAGACCGCGCGCCGCCATGTGAGCGGTGACCGCCTTGCGTGCCGCATCGTGACAGGCGGCGATCGCGAGCGATGGGGAGACGTCCTGGACGAGACGCCCGCCGTCAGCGTTCGACTGGGCGTCGATGAGCTTCCGGTGGGCCCCTGCAACGTCGACCGGGATGCGTCCGAGATCTCGCATCACGATCGCGTCGTTGACCCAGGTGTCGGACGCCGACATCAGCGCTCCAGGGGGATCGCCACCGTCGGGGCCGATCGAATGTTCGAGGCGAACCCGGCACCGTTCGTCCAGTCGTCCTCGGTGACGATGACCACGTTGATCTCCAGGCCCACCACCGATTCGAGCGGAAGGCACACCGTCCGGACATCGCGCTTGGATGCGACTCCGATCACGGCGACGTCGAGATCGGCCGGCGGCGGGCCAGGTTGGCCGTGATATCGGGCTGCCCAGCTCCCGAACACCACGGCCTCGGCGACGCCATCCAGGGGCGACAGCGCGCGCCCGAGGACGGCGGGGATGCCGACCGTCTTCGCCAAGATCGCTTGGAGGTCGCCGGCCCACGGCAGCGCTCGATTCGCGCGCACGAGGCGAGTCCGACCGACCAGCTCGTCGGTGACGATTCCGTGCGCTTCCAGACGAGCGAGCTCGCGGCTGGCGGTCGCCTGCGCCACCCCGGCGCGCCGCGCGAGCTCGCCGACGCTCAGCGGAACCACTCCGGGATCGAACAGGACGCCAAGCAGACGTAGCTGCTGCTCGGACCGAAAGATCGGGAGCAACGCTGAAGGTGGTTCACTCACACTCTCGATCATAACATCGAGAGTGTCGATGTATTCGGCGGTGATGATCAGCGAGGCGCCGCCGCCACGGTGCGCATTCACGTGAGCGCCCGTTCGAGTCGCGCCATCGGCGGGCCGCTGAGGTGAGGGACGAGCGGTGCGAAGGTGCTCGCCATCGCAGCGTCGACGACGAACAGGGACGCGCAGGTCGACAAGCCGCCAAGTGACATCGGCCCCATCGGAGCGGCGTGGCCGCGCAGAGCCGCCGCCCACCCGCGCAGCTGTACGAGGTCGTAGCCGGAGCGGGACACCGCCTCGATGGCGGCGGCCTCCTCAAGAACCGCTCGTCCGTACGCGTCCAACCGCCCGACTCGGCGGAGCAGCTCGGCCGCAGCGGGGTGCGATCGGAGCCGGTCCCACGCCACCTCGGGCCGCAGGGCGACGTCGATCGCTCCGATTCCGGCCCAGGCGAGCGTGCGATCCTTGGCATCGAGGATGTCGACGACCACCCACGTCGTGTACGTGGCCGTCAGCAGCTGGTGCGCCCGGCGCTCGACCGAATGCATCTGTTCGTGCGTGACGCCGCCCATCTCCGCGGCGACCGCGGCGGCGAGGCACCCGAAGTCCTCGGCCGCGGCCTCCGCGGCAGCTGCGCACTCGGGGACTCGACCTCCCGCTCGGGCGGCCGCGCATGCGATGGCCATCGCATGCGACGACAACTCGTCGACGCCCTGGGTGTACGGCAGGTCCCCGAGCGCAGCCACGATGCCCGCTGCGTTCGTGCTGACCGCCGAGCGCAACGTATCGATCATCGACGACCACGGCCCGAATCGGAGATCTCCGTCGGCCGGCGCAGCGGCTTCGGAGTCGGCCGCGAACCGGCGGTAGGCGGCGACGACCGCCACCTTGCGGCGTCGATCAGCGCCACTCAGTCGGGCCGGGCGCGCCGGGCGCGTAGCGCGCCGCAGGGTCCAGCGGACGGGGATGACGACGGCATCGTCGGGCACGCCGAAGGCGTCCACCTCCTCCGGGGGCACCTGGTTGCCGAGGGCGAACTCGACCGTGGTGTAGCCGCTGTCGTAGGTGCCGGTCTCGACGTGGCCAGAGCCGATCTCTCCGTCGATGAGCCGTCGAGCGAAGCCGTTGAGGAGGCCGCACATGTCGCGCGACGACCACGCCCATCCGTCGCCCGGATCCGGCCCGTGCGTGGGCTGCGACCAGATGTGCAGCTCGGGCACACCGTGGTGCTCCCACAGCCCGGTCGTGTACGCGAACGCGCCCTCGTTCCCGTCCGGGTCGAAGATGCAGTTCACCATCCAGTCGGTGGTCGTCGCCATGCCGAGCACGGTACG
>JAYUDU010000545.1:0-7944 GCA_043739605.1 Acidimicrobiales bacterium
GGACAGCGATGTCCTTGGCCTCCTGGGTGAGGCACGGCACGTCCGCTGGGCTGTACTCGCACGATCCGTTGACGGTCACGAAGTCGACCTTGCGGCCCCACAGCTCGTACCGAGAGTTGATGAACGGTTCCATCACCTCTTCCTGGTACTTCTCTGCCTCTGCCGGGTCCGTGTACAGCTGGAAGGTCTTCAGGATGCCGTCGACGGCGGCGTTCGGTTTGTTGACGTACCGGAGGACGGTGATCTTGTCCTTGGTAACGCCCTGATACGTCGCGCCGCCGTTGTCGGCGCCCGCCGGCCACTTTGGCTGGCACGGTGGCGTGAAGTAGTAGTCAGAGAACTGCTGGCCCGGCCCTGCCGGCGAGCCGGCCTTCGAGCAGTGCGACCGGTCGCCGTCAACGGGGATGCCGAGGTCGTCGACCTTGGCGCCGGTTGCCGGTCCTTGGGCCCCCGGAGCGACGGACCCCTTGCCCCCGCTGCCGCCGGCCGCCGCACCGCCGCTGCCGGTCTTGGAGCCGGTCGATCCGGCGGCGCCGTAGCCACCCGTCGCGCCTGTTGTCGCGCCGAGTCCTTGGTCACCTCCACCGGGGGTCGTGCCCGACGTGGTGGCGTCGGTGGTCCCGTCCGTTCCTGAGGTCTGGCCAGAGGCGCCGGTGGTGCCGCCGTCGGCGCTGACCCTGGTGGCCACCGTCGGGGCCAACGTGATGAGCAGCGCCTGAGCGACGACAAGGGCGATAAGCGGTGCGTACAACCGCAGTGCGGACTTGCGCATGAGACCCCCCGGGCCATTCAAAGAAAGAGAGAGTACAGACGTCGACCGGGTGATCGACGGGCGGCATCTTCGCACACCCGAAGGGGTTCTCTGCCGCGGTTGAAGTGATTACACCGATGTCGAAACCGGTACAAGGCGCGCAAAAGGGCGATGCGTGAGCATCGCCCCGGCGCGGATGACCTGCTGAACTTCCAGCCAATCCACGAGTCTGCGACGGCCGGCCGAGCCGGCCGGCGTTCAGCTCTGGGTGGAGAGCTGGTGGATGCGCTTCATGAGCGCAGACTTGCGGTTGGACGCCTGGTTCTTGTGGATGACGCCCTTGGCCGCGGCCATGTCAAGGCGCTTGCACGCCAGGCGCAACGCGTCGACGTTGGTCTCGGTGCCAGCCTCTGCCGCGGTGACGGCCGACTTGATGCGCGTCTTGATCTCGGCCCTGGTGGCCTTGTTGCGCAGGCGAGCACGCTCGTTCTGCTTGTTGCGCTTGATCTGGCTCTTGATGTTGGCCACGGATGCCTCGAACGATCTTGGTGTCTTGTGACGACGCGAACGGATGTCCCCGCTTGTGGGAACCGTGCGAACGTAGCAGGACGCGTGTGTAGGTTCCCAACCGTGCCCACCTCTGACGCCCGTCCCCTCCGCGTCGCGCTCGGGCCCGCCGGCCGCACCCGGTTCGGCGCTTCGGCCATCGAGGCCGGAGGCGGTGTCGTCGTAGCGCTCGATGGCGCACCACAGGGATTGGTGTGGATGGACCCGCGCGACGTGGACCCGCTCCGGCAGCTCCTCGCGGCGACGCCATCCGTCCTATGGGTACAGCTGCCGTGGGCGGGCGTGGAGGCCATCGCCGCCACCGGCATCTTCCGCGATCGATCCGATCTCACCTGGACATGTGCGAAGGGCGTCTACGCGGAAGAGGTGGCAGAGCACGCGCTCGCGCTCACCCTCGCCTGCCTCCGACTGCTTCCCGAACGGGCCCGTGCCACCTCGTGGCCACCGCTCGGCGGGCGTTCGCTGTTCGGTCTCCGGGTGCTGGTCCTGGGCGGCGGCGGCATCACCGAGTCGCTGCTGCGACTGCTGGCGCCCTTCGGCTGTGACGTGACCGTCTTGCGCCGCTCGCCTGACGCGCTCACCGGTGCCCGGCGCGTCGTCGGTCCTGACGCCCTCGACGCGGTGCTCCCCGACGCGGACGTCCTCGTCGTCGCCCTTGCGCTGACGCCGGAGACCGCAGCCATGATCGGTGGAGCCGAGCTCGCGCTCCTGCCGGCCGGAGCCGTGGTCGTGAACGTCGCCCGGGGCGCGCACATCGTCACCGACGATCTCGTCGCCGCGCTGGAGTCAGGCCACCTCGGCGGCGCCGGCCTCGACGTCACCGACCCCGAGCCCCTCCCCGACGACCATCCCCTCTTCTCCGCCCCCAACTGCGTCGTCACCCCGCACCAGGCGAACACCGCAGAGATGGCCGAACCAGTCCTGCGCCGGCGCATCACCGAGAACGTCCGCCGCTGGATCGCAGGCGAGCCGTTGCTCGGCCTCGTCGACCCCGAGGTCGGTTACTGAAGCGCCGGCGGCGCCGGCGGCCCGTCAGGGTACGGGATCGCAACGACCTCAAGGCCGGGGATGTCCCTGAAGTCATTGGGATTGCACGTGTAGACGGCCAGTCCCGACGCCAGGGCGGTCGCCGCGATCAGCGCGTCGAACGAGCGCGCCGCCGGCTTGTTCCCCCTTCGCTTGATGCCGGCGGCCACGCGACCGAACGCCCGTGCCGCCGCAGCGTCGAATGGGAGCGGATCGAACGATGCCTCTGCCTCTTGGAGGCGCGCCTGCCGAGCGCTTCGCTCGGTTGGATCATCGGTCACGAGCGGTCCCACGGACAGCTCGGCGAGGGTGATCGCGGTGATGACGGGCTCGATGGGGAGATCGGCCGGTTGGATCCGATCGAGGAGGACCACCGCGTTGGTGTCGAGGATGCCGCGCTGAGCCCTCACAGCGATTGGTCGATCACCGCGTCGATGTCGGCGCGCAGCGCGTCGGCGTCGACCGCGGGCAGCCGAGCGAACCGGGCGACCAGCGCCTCTGCGGTGAGCGCTCGACGCGTGAGGGGCCGCAGCTCGGCAACCGGGTCACCGTCGCGCGTGATCGTCACCGACTCGCCGGCAAGCACCCGCTCGATGACCTCACCGCCCTTGTTGCGCAACTCTCGAACGGTCGCAGTCGACATACAAGGAGTGTATCACCGGTGATACAGCGTGTTCTGGAGGCGTCAGGTCCGCCAGCGCTGCGCGCAGGACTTGTCCCGCTCGACGCCCTCGATCCCCTTCGTGGTGTTGCCGATCCGCACGAACAGCTCGGTTTTCGTCTTCTTCGAAGCGTCCGGACCCTTCGTCGCGGCGGCGGCCGCCATCGACGTGGTGACGAGGGTGACCAGCAGCTTGTTTCAAGGGGCCGCCACAGCCGCTCTGGTGGGTGCGCAACGTCGCCTTGTACTGAGGTGCGGGCTTATGGCGCCGCCGCGGTGAAACGCGAAGAACGACAGGTTTGGCTGCTTGCCGCGGGCCGTGACCGCTGGCGTATCCTCCGCCTCGCTCGCCCCGCCCAGCGCTGCCACGGTCAGTGCTTGCCGTGTCCCGGACGCGAGGGCTGGCGATTGGTGCAGCGGGCCCGTGCGGTCACGTCGGGATCAGCTCGGCGATGTCGGGGTGCACCGCGACGAGTCCGCGGTCGAGCGTCGCCAGCCGAGCCCCGCGGCGCCGGCACGCAGACGCGAGGTAGGCGTCCGTCACCTGGCGATGGCCGATGACGGGTTGCAGGTCGACGTCCACGTAGCCGAGATCATCAGGCCAGAAGCTGTGATCGGGATGGGCTGTGAGGGACTCGAGCAGCATGACGGCCTCGGGCCCGGTGGCGCCCTCGCGCACGGCGAAGCGGATCAGCGACCCCTGGGTGCTCGGGCAGGTGGCCCACGGACCGGGTCGCGACCGCTGCCACGCTGCAACTGCGAGGTGGTGAATGTGGTTGACGGTGCCGAGCGCGATCAGGGCG
This sequence comes from Acidimicrobiales bacterium, assembly GCA_043739605.1. GTDB lineage: Bacteria > Actinomycetota > Acidimicrobiia > Acidimicrobiales > JAUJNH01 > JAYUDU01. The sequence continues at coordinate 3,809 of JAYUDU010000545.1, forward strand.
TTCGCGTCGAGGAGCCAGGCAGGCTCGGCGTTGGGGGATCCGGTCAATCGTCCTCGAGCGAGCGCACGTCTTCGGCGGTGATCGGCCGGCCCACGTTGGCCGCGAGCATCCCGGTCGCCTCGCTGATCCGAAACTCGACGGTGCCCTTCGGTCGCATGCCGTTGCGGATCAGCAACGCGACGGCCGCGCTGAGGCTGATGTCGCTGTCCCGTGCGACACGGCGCGCCGCGTCGTGGAGATCGTCAGGAAGGTCGATCGTCGTGCGCACGCCCGCAATGTTACGCCGCGTCACGATGTGAATGTTGTCAGAATCGCATCGTGATGCAGCGGGAGAAGGAGTCTTCGTCATGCGATCAGGGCGAGGCGTGCGAAGGTCAGATCGCGGACGGTCTCGAGTTCGACTTCATCCGCTTCTGCTACGTCCCACATGTCGCCGCGGTCGGGCGGCGACCGAGACCTTCGGCTCGTTCGAGGTTGACGTCGATCCAGGGGTGCCTGGAACCTCACGCTCCCCGATCACCGCCGCCGTGATCAGCCCGCCGACGCTCCTGGGTCATCGCGGTACGTCGTGATGAGGTCACCGCCCTCGACGAACAGCAGGTTCACCATCAGGCCGATGACCTCGCGGCGTACGGGTCGATTGCCTCGACGCATACGCCCTGTCAACGCCTTGCAGGAGTTCGCCGGTGCAGTGTCGAAATGTCCAGATGCTGGGCTCACGTCGGTGAGTCGGACCTCCCGGAGGACACGCCGTGCGCACCCGTCGATCGATCACAACTGCCGCCATCGCCGCCGTCGGCGCCGCCGCGCTGAGCGTAGGAGTCGGCGGCGCGCCCGCGCCGGCGGCCACCGTCAAGGCGGCCCCGCCGCAGGCGTTTCACGTTGACCCGTGGATCACGCAACGCCTCGGGGGCTCCGAGCCGTTCAGCGTCCTCGTGCACGGCACGGACGTCGCCCACGCGATCGCTGCGGTCAAGGGTTCGGGGCTGCGGGTTGGTGCGGAGTTCCCCGAGTACGGCACCGTCGCCACGGTCGGCAGCCCGTCGGCCATCCGTACGCTGGCGACCAAGCCAGGCCTCACCTACCTCGAGGGTGACAAGCCCCTGGCCTACACACTCGACTCCAGCCACATCGCCACCCGGGGCCAGCAGGCCATCGACGGCCTCGCCACCGCGTCCGGTACCACCTCGTTCGACGGGACCGGCGTCAGCATCGCCGTCATCGACTCCGGCGTCGATCCCGGTCACCCGTTCTTCAAGTTGCCGGGCGGCGGCTCCAAGGTGGTCGTCAATCGCAAGACCATCTGCGGCATCAGCACTGGCATCGCGAACATCTTCGACCCAGGAGTCGAGGAGCAGACCGCAGACAACTGCTTTGTCGACGCCGGGTCGGCAAGCACCGATGATGCCTCGGCGGGCGGTCACGGCACCCACGTCAACGGCATCGCAGCAGGCGTCAACGTCGACGCCATCAGCGACACCAACAAGGCGATCATCAAGCACCTGCACGGCGCCGCCCCCGGGGCAAAGCTCGTCAGCCTGTCGGCCGGCACCGCCCTCAGCATCCAGGGTGCGACGACCGGGTTCTACTGGGTCAAGCGCCACCACGCCGACCCATGCGGCAACGGCTCCTGCCCGCCCATCAAGGTCGTCAGCAACTCCTACGGCTCAGCGGGCGGCAGCGAGTTCGATCCGAACGGCCTGTACACGCAGATCCAGCGCGACCTCGTCAGCGCCGGCATCGTCGTCGTCTGGGCCGCCGGCAACGACGGCGACCAGGGCAAGAGCGCTACAGACGGCTCCAACGCCAACGCTACGAACGGCCCAGCGCAGGACCCGACGCCCGGCGTCATCCAGGTAGCCAACTACGACGACAGGAACTCGGGTACTCGCGACAACGCCCTCGACACCTCGTCCAGCCGAGGCCGCGTCGGTGAGCCGAACACCTACCCCGACATCTCGGCGCCGGGCGCCAACATCACGTCGTCATGCCGACCGGAGCTGCCGGTCTGTTCCTCGGGTCTTGAGCCCTACTCGTCGGGCAACTACAACACCATCAGCGGCACGTCGATGGCGACGCCGCACATCGCGGGCATCGTTGCGCAGCTCTTCCAGGCCAAGCCGACCGCAACGCCGGCAGAGATCGAGCTTGCCATCGTCGACACCGCCCACCACTTCGGCGCCACCAAGATCGACAGCGTCAACTATCCCGACGTCGACACGCGGAACCTTGCGAGTCGCACCAAGACGAGCTTCGACAAGGGTCACGGCCTCGTCGATGTCGTGGCCGCCATCGGAGCGCTCCGTGCCGACATCATCGACCCGGGCGTGGCGAACGTGTGCCCCCCGGATGGGTCGTTCACCGATGTCAGGGGTGACGCCACAGAGGCAACGTTCTCCCAGACCGCCGGCGCGGCACCGAACGAGAGGTCGCTCGACATCGTGACCGCCGCGGTCTCCCGGGAGACGAGCGTGTTCGCGAACGCCGCGTCCGGCGACCTCGTGTATCGCACGACGGTCGCCGACATGGTCGACGCCGCGCCCGCAGGCTCAACCGGGCGGTACTTCCGCATGGCGTTCAAGGTCGGGACGACCACCTACACCGCCATCGTCGCTCAGAACTACGTCGCTGGCTCCGCGACGGCGACGGCGCCGCTCACCGCAAGCCTCTCCCGCCTGCTGACGGGGACCACCTCCACCGCAACGACGATCATGAGCTCGACGCTTGCCGACACGCCCGCCAACGCCAACGCCCGCCAGGTTCGCGCCTCGATCAGCTCGGCCACCGACATCATCGAGGTGCGCTTCTCCATCGGCGCGTTCAACGCCATCGAGGCCGCCACACCGACGATCACGGCGGCGATGCTCGGTGATGCTTCGATCCTGAGCGGCCTCGCGGTGTTGTCGCAGCGCCAAGAGCAAGCCGCCACCCTGACTGCGGACGAGGCCGCGGGTCCGTGTGCGTTCTCGCTCGGTGGCGTCGCCAGCGCCGTCGTTCCCGAGGTCCCGTTTGCGGTCCTGTTGCCGCTCGCGGTCTTGGGGCTGGCGGTCGGCGCGGCTGGGCTCACTCGCCGCCGCCAGTCGTCTCAAGCCTGATCGACCTGGGGCGCCGGACGGATGGGCGATGATGGGCAGTCCCTTCGTCGCCTGGATCCCGGCTCGCAGTGACTCGATGACCTCACCGCCCTTGTTACGCAGCTCTCCAACGGTCGCAGTCGAGATGCCTCGAACGCCGCCTCGCTCGCCCCGCTCAGCCCCGCCATCGCCAGTGCCTACTGGCTGCCCGGGGCTCGCGCATCACCGCAACCCCAGGGCGACGCCGAGGGCACGATCGAGGTCGGCGAGCTTCGCAGGGCCAAGGGCCCCGCGACGCCGGGTGAGGGTCGCCTTCGGCAGCGTGAACACGTTGTCGCAGTTGATGGCCGAGGCATGCGTGAGCCCCTCGGCCTCGCCGACCTCCACCTCTGCCGCATGCAGCCTGATCGTGCTCGTCACGAGGACGCAGACGATGCTGGTGAGCACCGGGATGGCGGTCGGACGCGTGACGACCACGACGGGGTGCCGTCCGATGCCCGGCAGCTCGACGTCCCAGACCGATCCGCGGGTGAGGCCGGCCGGGGCGTTCAGGCTGGGTCGGCGTCGAGGCATTGGCTCATCGAGAATGCCCCGAGAGCGCCGACGAGGGCATCGTGCTCAGGATCGGCGGTGGCATACGCCCGTTGGTACGACGCGACGATGGCGTCCTCGTCGTGCACCCTGAGCCAGTCGGCGATCGCCGCCTCGACGAGCCCCCGGCGGCTTGAGGCGGTGCCGGCTGCGACCGCACGGTCCATCGCCTCGACGGTGGACGGCGCGAGTCGGGTCGTCACGGGCAGCGCTGCAGCCATGACGTCAGCGTACCCCGCCCGTGTACGAATCGTGTACGAAATGTCATGCGATGAGGGCGAGGCGGGCGAACGCGAGGTCGCGGGCGGTCTCGAGGTCGAGGTCCTCCGGGTCTGACAGGTTCCACATGTCGTCGGGGTCGGGGCGGCGGGTGAGGCGTTCGGCTCGTTCGGCGTTGACGTCGATCCAGGGTGGTGCATGCCAGCCGGACTGCCCGCGGGCAAGGCGTTGGGTGCCGTCAGGGGTGTAGAA
>JAYUDU010000546.1:0-7931 GCA_043739605.1 Acidimicrobiales bacterium
CGGTTCGGGGAGGGGCGCCTGCCACCAGGACTCCGCTTCGCGGGCTGTGACGATCTCCGTGGCCGACTGCTCGCCGAGGGGTCGGCTCCGTCCAACGTCGTCCCCGAGCTCGGCCATCCGGCCGCCAATGACCGCCCGCTCGGCCACTCCTGCCCCGACGAATGGTGCGATGAGCACGTGCTGCATGGCCGAGGTTTGGTTATAGAGCATACGTCCGAGGCGACGGAGCATGAACCGCTGGAACAGATTGCCAAGCGGCGGGTCGATGGTTGGATGCGGATGCTCATCGCCCGGCTCCACACGCTGGAAGTGGACGGTCTGGCTCGTGGTTGCGTGCTTTCCAAACGGGCCACGTGTACCCAGCTCCGCCCGCTCCTCCTCCGACCGGGTCGCGGCGCACGCCTCCTGCCAGCGCAGGATCTCCAACCGCGGATCCCCGTCCATCCCGCCATACTCTCGCACCGCCCCCGCGAACTGCTGTCGGGCGACTGAGGCAACCTTGTGTGGTCCTCCCAACGGGGTTCGAACCCGTGTCCCCACCGTGAGAGAGCGCTCGGGGTCGTTCGGGCCGTGTTGGCCCGTGCTAGATCCCTTGTACTTGTTGAGATTCGCGTCCGCCCTGTTCGGCCCTGTTCGGCCGCTCACGACGAGTTGGGTGTAACGAGGCGCGTTTTTCGCCGACGAGGAAGGTGCCGTCGACGGGCCTCACCCTGGTCCGGGAGGCACAGGCTTCCGCCTCGCCAACCCTCATCGGCAACGCCGCCGACCCCGGCGGGGCATGCCGTCACAGCGACACCGCTCGTCACGTCCGAGCCGCGCGCACCCGTCACAGTGCGGGTCAAAGTCTTCCCTCGCCAGGGTCGATCCCGTCGCGAATCGCGTCGGCGAGGATGGCCGTGGCGGCGACGTCGCCGTCGCTGAGCGCCTCCGCACCAGGGGACCGGTCGTACCTCCGGAGGCGGAGCAGCGTGTAGCGGAGGTCGGGCGAGCCGAAGGCGCGATCGACGTAGTCGGCGACCCAGGCTGCGAGCTCGGGCTCGAGCGCGAGGACCTCGCCGGCGACCGAGGTGGCACCGTTCCCGGCAACGAGGCGGACCATGTCGTGGATGTCCGAGCCGACCTTCTCGGGGTGGGTGCTGTGGGGGCGTCGAACGATCGACACGGCCTTGAGCGCGACGAGCGCGCCGGTCGTGGCCACGGGGATGACGGCATCGGCGAGGACGGCGGCCGTGCTCGGGTGAGTCACGACGACGCGCTCGGCCGTAGCGGTTGCGAGAGCGCTGCGGCGTGCGAGAGCGAACGGTCGGCGATCGATGTCGTCGGGGAGCGGTTCGTCGGCGACGTCTGTGACGTCGATGTCGACTGTGTGGTCTGCGATCGACATCTGGACGTTGCCACCCGAGATGATGGTCGTCGGGTCTGCGGCGAGCCTGTCGAGCAGGAGCGCTTGCGACCGGGCGATGGTGTCCGCGTCCGCGGTCACTCGGGTGACCGACCCGAGGCGCAGGAACACGGCGATGCCGCCGATGAGCACCCACGATGCGTCGCGAGGGAACCGTCCGAGCGCTGCGACCGAGCGGGTCAGGACGCTGTCTTCCTCGGCGAGGAGGGGGATCGGGGTGCGCTCACCAGACATGTGTCGCCCCGTCCGGCAGGCTGCGTGCCCACAGGTCGAGGATCTCGCGGCCGCGGGCCGGGTCGATGGCCAGGTCGAGGGCAGCGACGGCGCACATTGGTGAGAACCATCGATCGTTGGCTGTGCGACGGTCGATTCGACGGTGGCAGACGAGCGGTGATGGAGCGACCGCGACGGTGCAGGCGCGCTGCTCGTACGTCGACGTACCGAGCAGCGTGCGGGCCATGCCGAGCACCTGCTCATCCGGGACGTAGAAGTCGGGGGGTGCAGCGGCGTCGCGGACGACGGGGGCGCCCCATGCCTGCGCGGCGTGGGCGTCTGCGGTGACCCATCCGACCTCGTCGTTGACACTCGTCCCCAGCCGGAGCCGGCTGACGACGGACCCATCCGTGGGTGGAAGGTGTGCGAGGGGCACTCGAACCGGACGCCAGATGTCAGCGACCTCCTCGAACAGCTCGGTCCCCACGACGGCGTTGTCCTTGTCGATCAGGTGGGCCGCTCGAAGCTGAGCGAGGGCCTTCGACACCGTTCCGGGTGCGCGATCGATGCCTGCGGCGACGCGGCGGACGCCGGCCCCGGCCAGCCCGTCGAGGCACGCCAGGGCAACGTCGAGCGTCGACGGAACGCCGAGGCGCAGCGCCCGGTGAGGCCCCTGACCGGATGACTGGGTCGCCAAGAGCGCATCGATGAGCAGGGGCGGACTCCACAGGCGAAGCCGGCCGCGCCGGTCGTAGAAGCTGACGTCGTGCTCGACGAGCCACGCCTGCGCATCCTTGGAGATCCGCTCCGCAACGACGACGTGGCGGGCAGTTGAGTCCGCAGGCGTGAAGGCCGTGACGTCGTTCAGCCCGATCGTCGCCCTCATGTCGATGACGACGCTGACGCCCCCGATCAGCCCAACGGCGTCACGGCTGGCGTCCGACGCGGGCCTCGAAACGTTGTGCGAGAGGCCCAAGTCGTCAAGCGCTCCGAGGAAGGCCAGCCACAGCGGCGAGTTCCGTTTCGCCACGACAGCAACTGTAGCGTTTCCAGTTCGCGCAGGCGAAAACAAGAAGCGCGACCGGAGTCGACCGGGGAGATTCTCCTTGACATCTGGATAGCGAGATATCAAGATGCCGTCGTGCTTACGACGAAGAACATGTTGCTTCGACTGGAACCGGGGGTGGCGGACCAGGTGGCTGCGATCGCGGACGTCGAGGGGAAGAGCATCTCCGACATCGTTCGTGAGGCGATCGGCGCCTTGATCGAGCAGCGCCGCCTCGATGAGCCGTTCCAGGAACGCCTGCGCGACGCCGCAGCAGCACATCGTCGAGTGCTCGACGCGTTGGGCCCCGAGGCTGCGGGATGACGACGGGCCTCGATGAGGCGACCTTCGTGTGCATCGCGGCGTGCGCCTTGGACGTCGACGAGACCGAGCTGCTGGCCGACGCCGACCTTGCGGCGATCAGCGAGGTCGTCGTCGCGGTCGCTAGCGCGGCGCCGGGCTTCGATCAGGCGGCAGCGGTGGTCGCTGGATGCATGGAGCGGAGGCCGTTCGGCAGTTCACGCGACGAACGTGTCGCGTGGCTCGCTGCGGTGGTGCTGCTCGAGGAGCAGTCGATCCACCTGCGCGCCGACGCGGCGGTCGCGCAGCGCGTCCTCGATGCCGCTCGGACGTCACGTCGAGCCCTGATGAGCGAGCTGCGACGAGCGGTGGCACGTTGGCCGTGGCGGGTGTGCCCGGTGTGTTGCCGCCGGGTCTACGTCGATCGATACGAGCGCGGGCTGTTCATCTCACCGGGCGACGATCCCTACGAGCGCACGGCGAGGTGTGCCTTCGAACACGGCGTCCATGACCGCGTCGGCCGTGGGGCGAACGGGCAGATCGATGAGCCGACGGCCAAGATCGCGTGGGCGCCGGTCGTGGCGACAGGGCCGTGCGGCTCGGTGCTCGTCGTCGCCGACGAGGGCGCGTTCGTGTTCGGCCAGTCGAACGCGGTAGACGAGTGGGCGGTCGCGGTGTTCGATTCGACCGACGCCGGTGCGCTCGTCGGCTCGTGGGCCCGGTTGTTCATCGACGCGGTCGGGGTCGTCGACGCGACAGACCTGCTCTTCGACCGAGCGCACGAGCGCGTCAACTGGGGGCACCTGATCGCCACCTCGGGAGCGTGGCTCGCCGTGCGCCGACCGGAGCTGGCCCGCGCGTGAACGCAGCAATCGAGATCCACGGCGCGGGCGTGACGTTCGGTGACATCCATGCACTGGCGGACGTCACTCTGCGCATCGAGCCTGGCGAGGTCGTCGGCCTCCTCGGGCCGAACGGCGCCGGCAAGACCACGCTGGTCCGCGCGATCGCGACCCTGCAGCAGCTCGACTCGGGCGAGATCACAGTCGAAGGCCACACCGTCGCCGCAGCGGCGAGCGACGTGCGCGCTCACATCGGGTTGGCCGGACAGCACGCTGCGCTCGACGAGCTACTCACCGGCCGGGAGAACCTGGAGCTCGTGGGCCGCCTCTACGGCCTTGATCGAACAGCGGCACGTCGCCGCGCCGGCGAGCTGCTCACAGCAGTCGACCTCGTCGATGCCGGTCGACGCCGCGTCGGCACCTACTCGGGCGGGATGCGTCGCCGTCTCGATCTCGGAGCCACCCTCATCGGCAACCCAGCGGTGCTCCTGCTCGACGAGCCGACCGTCGGCCTCGACCCGAGGATCCGCGACGAGATCTGGGACCTGATCGACGCGATCGCAGCCCGCGGGACGACGATCCTGCTGACCAGTCAGCACCTCGACGAGGTCGACCGTCTCGCCAAGCGCATCATCGTGCTCGATCACGGGCGCCTCGTCGCCGACGGAACACCAGCCGAGCTCAAAGCCCAAGCCGGCGGTGAGCTGCACACGGTCTTCTTCGCGTTGACCGACGCGCCGAGTGCCACGTCCGACGACCGGCCAGCCACGCCGTGCCTCGACGCGCTGCGCCCGTTCGACGCCAGTGAGCGAAACGGGACGTTCGCCGCGGACGTTGCTGCTGCCACCGGCCGCAGCTGGAAGCGCAAGCTGCGCACGCCACAGGTCCTCTACTTCGCCGCGTTCCAACCGCTCTTCTTCATCGTCTTCATCAAGGCGGTGTTCGGCCGCCTCGTCGAGCCGGTCATCGGCGGGCACTACATCCAGTACGTGGTCCCCGGCGCAGTGGTCATGAACATCGCGCTCAGCGCCGGAGCGACCGGCGTCGGGCTCGCCGACGACATGAAGGCGGGGATCATCGACCGCTTCCGGAGCCTCCCGATGGCCCGCTCAGCCGTGCTCGTCGCACGCACGGTCACCGACACACTCGCGATCGCGTTCGCGACCTTCGCGATGGTCGCAGTTGGCGCGGCCGAGGGCTTCCGACCGCACAACGGAGCGCTTCCCTTCGTTGCTGCCGTGCTGCTCGCGCTGCTCTTCGGCCACGCACTCACCTGGGTCTTCGCAGCCGTCGGCCTCGCCGTCGACACACCCGAGGCCGCGCAGTTCGCCGGGTTCACGCCCGTGCTTCCACTGGTGTTCCTCAGCAGCATCTGGCTGCCGCTCGCAACCATGGACGAGCCGCTGCGCTCCTTCGCACGACACCAACCCGTCAACGTCACGGCCGAGGCCGTGCGATCGCTGTGCAACGGCCCGGTCGCGTGGTCGCAGGCGTTCCAGTCGCTGGGCTGGTCGGCCCTGCTCATCGCAGTCTTCGCAACGATCGCAACCCGCAGCTACGCCAAGCCATGACCACCAGACGCGCGCCACAGACGGGCCCAGACCCGACCTTCCAAGGGATACCTGCAGCATGAACACTGACACGACCGAGCCGAAGACCCTCGCAGCCGCGACCCTTGCGGTGCTGTGGCTCCCGATCCGAGCAGCGCAGGAGAGCGAGCGACGCCTCCTCGCTCGCACGATGATCTTCGTGCCGGTGTTCGTCGCATACGAGGTCTTCGCGATCCCGCTCGTCCTCGGCAGCGTGATCATCGTCCTCGCCCTCACTGCGCCACTCATCGCCGCCGGCCTCGTGCTCCGGACGATCATGGCGGCCTCCGCCGCATCACCGGATCCGAGCTCGCCGTCCACGGCGACCGCGCCAGGGCATCCCGGCCGAAGTTGATCTGCTTGTGACCCGGTGCTCTGCTCGAGGTCGATTGGCAGCTCGCCGATCACCTGCCTACCGGAAGCAAGGGCTGGCGAGTGCCGACGGTACGGGCCCGAGGGGCGGCGGCGGTCAGGTGCGCTGCGCGTAGAACCCACTGACCTGCGGTTTTGTGTGGTACTCCCAACGGGGTTCGAACCCGTGTACCCACCGTGAAAGAGCGCTCGGGGTCGTTCGGGCCGTGTTGGCCCGTGCCAGATCCCTTGTACTTGTTGGGATTCGCGTCCGCCCTGTTCGGCCCAGTTCGGCCGCTCACGTCGAGTTGGGTGTAACGAGGGTGTAACGAGGCGGCGGCCGGGACTGTGTGGTCCGTTCCTGGCAGCCCATTCGTTCCGCCTCGGGGAGGGGCGCGGGCGTGGGTCGGCCCTGCGATCCCGCGAGCTGAGCAGTCATGGGTACCAGCCGTCAGCGCGTCCGGTCGGGCCGACTTCGGGCTGCGCCGAGCGGGTGTGCCGAGCGCGGCGAGCTTCATGTGGGTCGGTGACTTGCCACGGGTCGGTGGCGCGGCGCCGGTCTATCGATCGCGGGTTCTGCAACCGAGTTCATGGTCGTCTGTGTAACGACCGGGCCGGTCGTCGGTTACGGTTGTTGCAGATAAGGAGGTGCCGAGATGGCGCGGACGGGTGTGCTGTCGAGCGCAGTGCGGGTAGAGCCGAAGAAGGCGGAGCGCGAATCTGCTGCGCGCGTCGCTCGAGCGGTCCGCGGTCGCAGCCGGTCCTTCGTCCTGCAGTTGCCCGATGGCTCGGTCGTCCCTCTGCCTCGCGCCCTGGTCGAGGTGCTGCAAGCGTCGGCCGATGAGATGGCCGAAGGCCACGCCGTGACGGTCCTACCGTCCGAGGTGAGCCTGACACCAGCCGAAGCAGCCGAGCTGCTCGGGTTGTCGCGACCGTTCGTGGTCCGGCTACTGGACGACGGGGAGATCCCGTCCGAACGACTCCCCCGTAGCCGGCACCGACGAGTTCAGCTCTCCGATGTCCTGGCCTTCCAGTCCCAGCGTGAGCGACGCCGGACAGGACGACAACGGATCGCAGCGGTCATGGAAGAGGCATCGCTCCCGTACTGATGGCTCGCGTCTTCGCCGACACCAACGTCCTGTTCCCGTTCTCCATCATGGACCTCCTCGTCGCGTTGAGCGAGGACGGCATCCACCAGGTGATCTGGACGGATGCCCTGCTCGACGAGTGGGAAGACGTCATCGTGCGCGAGCAGAAGCGGTCATTGCAGGCCGCGGCAGCGATCACCTCAGCGATTCGTGACTTCTTTGAGGACAGCAAGGTCGAACGAGACGAGTACGAACACCTGATCGACGAGATGCCCGGGACCGACGACGACGACCACGAACACATGGCCGCGGCGGTCGCTCGGCAGCCCTGCACGATCTTGACCAAGAACACGAGGGACTTCCCGAGCAAGCCGCTTCGGGAGCGCGGCGTGCGCGTCCTCGACCCGGACACCTATCTCTGCGAGCTCGCCGATGAGCTGCCCGACGAGGTTGCCGACACCCTCATCCGACTCGCCGGCGAGAAGCGCCGGCCGCCGAAGTCCCCTGAGGGTCTGCTGGCGGACCTTGAGCGTGCCGGCGTATCCCGCTTCGCGGCGGCGGTGCGCTTGTTGTTGACCGCCGGCTAACGCGAGCAGCGGCACGCACGGCAGGAGGTGGCTCGGCCGGTCGATGACTGACTGCACACCGGGAGCTGAGGAGCACAACTTGAGACGGCTCGTCCGCCTGCGAGACTCAGGGGTGGGCGCGGCGATCGAATCGGCAGCCTTTCGCCGAGTTGGTCTGGCAGCTCGAAGCGTCGCCGTCCCTTGACGCAGCGGCGGTGGTGCCAGGTCAGGCAGGCGACACGGCGAAGGCAGGGTCTATCGGATTGAGCGAGAGCGGCTCGCGCCCGCTGAGGCGCGAGACGTTGGTCTGGTTGGGGCGCGCTCACGCCTGGTGTGGGACCAGTGTGCGTGCGGCGGGCAGCTGCGTGACCACAGGTCGAGGATCTCGCGGCCGCGGGCCGGGTCGATGGCCAGGTCGAGGACAGCGTCGACAGCACATTGGTGAGAGCCATCGATCGTTGGCTGTGCGACGGTCGATTCGACGGTGGCAGACGAGCGGTGATGGAGCGACCGCGACGGTGCAGGCGCGCTGCTC
>JAYUDU010000547.1:0-3071 GCA_043739605.1 Acidimicrobiales bacterium
ACGCGGCGTCCGTACTGGATCTCGAACTTCGGGACCAGTTGCACGATGGCAACGCCGGTGGCGATCAGGGCGAGTGCCGTGCGGTTCCAAGCGAGGAAGGTGCGCTCGTTCGCGTACGTGAAGCGCACGTCTGGTTCGACCTCGCGGCCGACCTCGCGGCCGACCTCGCCGCCGACCTCAGCGATCGCCTCGTCGTCGGGGTCGGCAGTGCGCTCGTCGGGCATCCCGGCTGACGGTAGCGGGGACGGGGAGACGGCTGGCGACGAAGTGTGCGTCAGGCCTGCTTCACCAAGCGGATGGCCATCATTGACGACACCGGTTCGAGCGTCGTCCGCCACTCGCCGGGCAGGAGGGTCGCTGCCACCGGAACGACCCATGCGGCCCCTGCCAGGGCGCACTCGGCATCGACGCACATCGCCACCACTTCGCCGCGTCCACCGATCCGCTTCGCGATCCGGGTGAGCGAGGAGAGCAGCTCCGGTGCATCGACGACCGAGAACCGCTCCGGCCACGGAATGGTGGGTGGGCGAGCCTTGCGGGCGTCGTTGCAGCGCTTGTGCGCGAGACGCACCTCGCCTCTCCCCTTCGCTCCCTTCGTCGCCGGGGCGATCTGATCAGCGACGGGTTGGTTGGGATCGTTGGCTTTGGCCCGTTGCGGCACGCCGCCACCGCAGATCCAGCAGCACCATCCCGATTGATCTCCGAGGGTGCTGATGTCGGCCACGAGCACCGAGGCTACGGGATGTCCCGATAGGGGCAGGCGACTCATCGGTGCGTGAAGCGGGTAGGAGCGTTGTGGTCGGCGTCGTCAGACGCCGCACCAGGAGGACATTCCCATGGACATCGTTCGTCACGACGACGGCACCCTCACCGTTCCGGTTGCGCAGTCGCGTCACCACGACAGCGACGAGAGCGGCGAGGGGGCCAAGGGCGCGGACGCGCCGTTGGCGCCAGGCGAGCAGGAGAGCCGCGTCTTGCATCCGGGTGAGGGTGGCTACGACGAAGCGCTCGGAGCATGGGACGAGCAGCAGAATCCCGACCGCGCCCCAGCCGTCTCGACTGCATCTGGACGGCAAGAGGCGATGACGTTGGTCCACGATCTCGCCGTCGCTCCCGACCAGCCGGTTGCCGAGGCCGTCGGAGCTCTCGACGACCCAGGGGCGAGCGCAGAGGCTCTGCGTCACGTTCTCGTCGGCGGTGTCCGCTCAGTCGAGGGCTTCGCGGCTGAGGTCGCAGAGGCGGAGGGCGGCGAGCCCATTCCTGCGCATCTCGCCACCAGGATCATCGGCGAAGTGCTGGCCGAGATCGACTGACCCCGGCGTCGCTTCAGCCTCCCGCGACGGTCATCCGGTCCGTAGGCGCCCGCTCCGTCGCGCTTGCGCCGGTGGTTCTGACGTAGGACAGGAACCGCGCCACCGCTCGCACCGTGTGTGCGGCGCGGACTGAGCCCAGCACGTCGAAGGCGTGCTGGGCCTTGGGCAGCTCTGCGTAGACGACGGGGTTGGTGGCGACAGCTCGCTGCATGCGCACCATCGCTCGTGCTTGCTCGACGGGCACAAGGCTGTCGTTGGCTCCGTGCAAGAAGAAGATGGGTGGAACGTCCGGTCCCACGTGGCTCATCGGCGAGGCGAGATCCCACGCTGCCCCGTCTGCGTCGAAGCGGGTCTTGAAGACGCGGTCTTCCATGAGCCGTCGCATGTCGACGCGGCCGGTGCCGTCGCGGTTGGCGAAGTCGTAGATGCCGTAGAACGGGACGGCCGCCTGCACCGTGGTGTCCGCACCCTCGAAGCCGGGCTGGAACGCAGCAAGGTTGGGGGTGAGTGCTGCGAGCGACGCGAGGTGCCCTCCAGCAGAGCCACCCGTGATGGCCACGAAGTCTGGGTCTCCTCCGTAGCCCGCGATGTGCTCGCGCACCCAGGCGATAGCTCGCTTCACATCGACGATGTGGTCGGGCCATGTCGCCCTCGGGCTCAGCCGATAGTTGATGGCCACGCACACCCAACCGCTCTCGGCAAGGTGCTTCATGAGCGGCACGCCCTGGGTCTCCTTGGTGCCAGTCACCCAAGCACCGCCGTGCACCTGCACCAACACTGGAGCCTTGCCGTCTGTCGGGAGATCGGGTCGCCGCCATACGTCGAGCTGGTTGCGGCGGCCGGCATCGCCGTACGCGAGTACCGGGCCGGTGACGAAGCGGCGACGGTCAGAACGGAGCCGTACGCGGACCTCGGCCCGCGTGAGCCGTGCGGCGCCAGGCGTTGCCTTGTACCCACCAAGGTGGTTTCGGTACTCGGTCCCAAGCCCCTCGACGAGGGCGTCCTCGAGGACATCGCCACTACGAAGGGCGACGCGATGCAGCGCCAACAGGCCCCCCGCCGAGGCGACGCTCGCGGCCAGCGCAATGCGTCCACTCCTGCCATGCACGTGGCCGCGTGCGGCGAGGCCGGCGAACACCGCGGCTTGGGCCCCGATGCTGGCCAGTGGCAGCTCAGAGGTGACGAGTCCCGACGCGAACGACGGGAGCGACCCCGGTCCGGAACGTGTCGGCCTCCAGGCATTGGCTGTGGTGGCGGCTGCGAGGCCACTGGCGACGATCGCGGCGGTTCCGGTCCTGCGCTGCATCCACAGATCATCCCCCATGTCTCACCCCTGGCGCGGCTTCAGGCGGCTTCAGCCGGGGGCGATGCTCGGGGTGACACCCGCAGGCATGTCCTGAGCGAGGTGGGCGGTGTGGGAGTCGAGGCCCGCCGCCCTCCGCAGACCGCGGCGTCCTGTGGCTGCGAACACGACGGCGAACAGCGCAAAGCCAACGAGGACGATCGTCGCGCCAGACGACACGTCGAGGTGGTAGCTGAGGTACATGCCGATGAGTCCGCTGAGTCCGCCGATGAGGCTCGACAGCCACAGCATCTTCATGAAGCTGTTGGTCAGCATCCGAGCGATGACCGCAGGCACAACGATCGCCGCGGCGATGAGCGTGACGCCAAGTACCTTCATGGAAGCGAGGATCGCGAAGCTCAGCAGCAGCATCAGCAGCGCGTCGACTCGGCCGATGTTAACTCCAGACACGTCGG
>JAYUDU010000548.1:0-3069 GCA_043739605.1 Acidimicrobiales bacterium
CCTGAGCGATCAGTGCAGATCGACGAGGGTGTAGGCGAGGCGCTCGACCTCCCGCGAGTCGCACCACGAGGGCATCGCCCCCCTGCGCACTCAAGAACGCCGCGCCGTCGGTTCCGCTCCACGCGACCCTGCGCTGACCCCCATTGACAACGTCTGCGACGAACGCCCGACCCGGATGCCTCTGATCGTCGCCTGCCGCGGGGCGCCGGCGGTGGAGTCAAGTGGCGTCGCAGTGCCGCGCTGCAGGACGAACTAGCCATGAACTAGCCACCCGCGTCCGAGAGCCGTCAGAGGCTCCTTGGTCGGATTGAAGGCTCGATCGGCGTCGACAAGGTACAGCGCAGGATCGTGGTTGGCGGAGGGGACCGCCGTGCCGGCGAGGCCCCTTGGACGCCGCAAAGTACCGAGGGTTCGTTGCGTCCAACGCTCGGCGCGGTTCCACCGCTTCGAAGCGCGCCCCGCCTTCTCGATGGGCCTGTCACCGTGGCGCGGGGACACAAAGCCTTCAGAGGGTGCGGCGGCCTTCGATGGCGCGGCCGAGGGTCAGCTCGTCTGCATATTCGAGGTCGCCGCCGACGGGCAGGCCACTGGCGATGCGGCTGACCGTGATGCCGGCGGTCTGCAGCTGCCGCGACAGGTACATCGCAGTGGCGTCGCCGGCCAGGTTGGGGTTGGTGCACAGGATCACCTCGGTGACGGGCTCGACGGACAGGCGCGCGAACAACTCGCGGATGCGCAGCTGGTCCGGTCCCACGCCCTCCATTGGGTTGAGCGCTCCTTGCAGCACGTGGTAGCGGCCCGAGAACTCCCCGGTTCGCTCCACCGCAACGACGTCGCGCGCCTCCTCAACGACGCACAGCACCGCCGCGTCACGCCCGGGGTCACGGCAGATCGTGCACTCTGCGCTCTCGCCGTCTGGGCCGATCTCGGCGACGTTGCAGCACCGTGGGCACCAGCGGATGCGGTCTTTCACGGCCTGGATGGCGACGGTCAGACGGCGGGCATCGTCGGCTGGAACCTTGAGGATGTGGAAGGCCAGGCGCTGAGCCGACTTCGGGCCGACACCCGGCAAGCGGCCCAGTTCGTCGATGAGTGTCTGCACGGGTCCGGCGTACGGGTTGGCCATATCGTGCGTCAGCCGCCGAGGACGCCGCCGAAGGCTTCGGCCTGCACCTCGTTGGCTCTAGCGATGAGGTCTCGCAGCGCGGCGAGCACGAGGTCCTCGAGCATCGAGACGTCGTCGGGGTCGACGGCCTCAGGTGCGATGTGCACGGCGAGCGGCTCGAGGCCCGCGGTGGCCACGATGCGAACGACGCCGCCACCAGCTTGACCCTCGACCTCGATAGACGCCGCTTCAGCCTGTGCGGCCGCCATGTTCTCCTGCATCGACTGCGCCTGGGCGAGGAGGCCGCTGATGTCGAAGCCACCGTCCCCGTCGCCCCTACCGAACAGCGCCGCCAATGGGTTGTCGATCGCGCCGAGGTCGCCGAGCCCACCAAGCACCTCGGGCGTGATGGCTCCCGTGGCCGGCGAGTCGGCGGGTTCGGTCGGTTCGGGATTCATGAGAGGACCTCCTCGGCCCCGGGGAAGGCCCCGAGTACGGTTGCAGCAGCATCGGGGGCAGCGGCGGCTGGCGCGTCGACCAGCGCTGACAGGTCAACGTCGTCGTCTGCGGACAGCCCCGACCGTCCGCCGGGGCCTGGCGGCGAGGCGGCGGCATCGACGACAAGGCGCAAGGTGATCGGCAGGCCAAGTACCGAGCCGAGCACGGCTTCGACCTCCTGCTTCTTGGTTTCGCAGTCGTTGCGCAGGAACTCGCTGTCGACCGCGAACGTGGCTGCTGCGCCGTCCACCGCGATGAACCGACCCGATCCGAAGCGCGACCGGACGGCGCCCTTCAGCATCGACTTCGCCTCGTCCCATGCTGCGCTCAGCGTAAGGACCGTGAGCGTCGATGCGTCGACTGGGGGCGCCTCGGGCGGCACCGGCGCAACAGTTGGGGTCGGCGATGGCTCAGCGGCCGCGGCCGGAGGGGCCGGCATGGTCCCGGGGGCGCGGAACGCGCCGAGGGCGGCCCGGGCCGAAGGCGGGGCCACCGGCTCTGGTCGGCGACTCGTCGGGGTAGCCGTGGACGCGAGCGCGGCCCTGGCCCCCGCGAGTCCGCTCGACTGCGGGCCGCTTGTGGCTGGCGCGATGCGGGGTGCGCTGGGTGCCGACGGAGCGGGGGCGGTGCCGATCCCCGCCGACGAACCAGGGGTGGCGACCGGCGCCGCCGCCAGGGGAACAGCCGGCGCGACGGCAGTTGCGCCAGTCCCCATTGCCGCCACCTGCGCCTCGAGCTTCTCGAGCCGTTCGACGAGCGAGGCTGGGGCCTTGTCGAGACCAGGCCGTGCCAGGCGGACCAGCGCGACCTCAAGTGTGATGCGGGGATCGACGGACTCGCGAAGGTCGACGAGCGCTTCGCCGATGACCTCCATGGCGCGAGTCATCGCGGCAGGTCCAAGGCGGCCCGCCTGCGCGACGAGCGCCGGCTTGTCGTGCTCCGGAACGTCGGCCAACTCGGGGGAGAACGCGGCGAGGAAGCACCATCGCAGTCGTTCGAGCACCTCGGTGGCGAGCCGGCGGGGGTCACGGCCCGCGCCGAGGCCCGCCGCGACGGCTCCGAGCACACCGACGACGTCTCGTGCCGCGAGCGCATCGAGCACGGGCTCTGCCACCTCGACCTCGTCACGGATGCCGCCGGCGGCCGCAACCTGTTCGAGCACGCTGAGGGTGTCTCGCGCCGACCCCTTACCTTGACGGACCACGGTCGCCATTGCGGAGGCGTCGAGATCGATCCCTGCCATCGCCGCGATGTCGGCGACCAGCCCGTCGAGCACCTCTGGCGGGATGAGCCGAAACTCGAAGTGCTGCGTGCGGCTCTTGATGGTCGCCAGGACCTTTTGCGGATCGGTGGTTGCCAGGACGAACGCGACGTGGCTCGGGGGCTCCTCAAGCGTCTTCAAGAGCGCGTTAGAGGCAGCCGTCGACAACATGTGGACCTCGTCGATCACGTACACCTTCACCTCG
>JAYUDU010000549.1:0-3068 GCA_043739605.1 Acidimicrobiales bacterium
TCGAGATCTACAGGACGCGACAGCGCTTGGCGAAGGCTGCGAGGCGCGGGTCCTTCGGATCGAGGTCGGTGACGAGCACGTCGATGCGGTCGAGCGGCAGGCAGCGGGCAGGGCCCTGCGTCTCCAGCTTCGAGGAGTCGACGGCGACGATGACCACGGTCGCTACGTCGGCGAGGGCCAACTTCACGTCCGCCTCTTCGAGGGTGGCTTCGGTCGTGCCGCGGATGGGGTCGATGCCGGCTGCAGAGACGAACAGGCTGCGCAGCACGAGATCCTTCGCGGCGCGGCTGGCCATGGGGCCGACGAGCGAGCCGGTGCGCGGGTCGAGGCAGCCGCCCGTGAGCAAGGCGGTGATGTCTGGTTGTGCGTTGAGCACGGCGTGTGACTCGATGCTGTTGGTGACAGCAGTGACCCCTCTGACCGAGTCGAGTCGGGCAGCCAAACGTTGGATCGTCGTTGACGCATCGAGCCCGATCGCATCACCATCGGAGACGAGAGCGACCAGCTTCGCGGCGATGCGGTCCTTGGCCTTGGCCTGGCGACCGAAGCGATCGGCGAACGCCTCGGGCCCGACGGCAACGGCGCCGCCGCGCACCCGGTGGGCAACGCCCTGGTCGGCGAGCGAGTCGAGGTCGCGGCGCACGGTCATCTCGCTCACGCCAAGCTCTGCTGCGAGGTCGGCCACACGGACCCGCCCCGTTGAGAGGAGCTCGTCCCGGATGCGGACGAGTCGAGCGATGGCGTCGACGCTCATGTGGTTCCGACGCCGATGTTCGATCTGTGTGCCATCGCTCAGGAGCATACGGCGGCAGCCGTAGCGATGTCCCACCCCTTCGGCATGCTGCTCCATGCAAGAACGTCTCCCCCGCGGCCGATCCAACGACCGTGATACGATCGTGATACGGATCCACAGATGCTCTACTGGGAGCTGATGTGGGACGAGAGGAGCGACGAGCACATCGCCCGTCACAACGTCACGATGCGAGAAGTCGAGGAGGCACTTATGGACGAGCGTTCACGGGAGTCGGTGACCCAGCGCGACGGCGAGGACCGGATCGTGGTCCTCGGCCGCACTGATGCCGGGCGCTATCCCGCTGTGATCCTTGATCCGCTGGGTGGAGGGTATGTGCGCTGCATCACGGAGTTCGACATGTCGGCGAACCTTCGCAGTCAGTACGTCGGATGACAGCGAACTACGACGAAGACTGGGGCCCGGACGAGGTCGGGGACCTGGCGTTCGCCCCGAGCCGGTCCGCTGGCCGCGAACCCAAGGTGACGTTCGCCGTCCGCCTTGAGCGAGCAGACGTCGACCGGCTCAAGCGGGCCGCACAAGACGTCGGCATCGGACCAACGCAGCTCGTCCGGCAGTGGATCCTGGAGCGCCTCGAAGGTGGCGCGACCACATCGGCGGCTGTGCTGTTCGACGACCCGCGCTTCGCCGAAGGCCTGCGCGCGCTGCTTGAGCGCGCCGCGCACGGGTGGCCGGACCCGCCACCGCGCAGGCGGACGTCTCCCTAGGGTGCGAAGGATGACGGTTCGCATCGGCTTCATCGGGGCTGGCTTCATCACGACGATCCACCGGTTCTTCCTGTCGGGCGCGACGATCGATCACGTCATCTCGGCGGTGCACGACATCGACCCGGAGCGCGCCGCCGCCTTCGCCGAGGCGACCGGCGCGGAGGTTCTCGGAGAGGACGAGCTGCTGGCTGCGGTCGACGCAGTCTTCATCACCACGTGGACCTCCGAGCACCCGCGGCTGGTGGCCAAGGCCGCCGCCGCGGGGCTCGCCATCTTCTGCGAGAAGCCGTTGGGCGTCGACGCGGCGACGGTCGACGAGATGGTCGCGTCGGTGGAGGCGGTGGGCGTGGTGAACCAGGTTGGCCTCGTGCTGCGGTTCCTTGCGCCTTTCCGGATCGTCAAGCACCTGCTGGCCGACGAGCGGGCAGGGGCTCCGCTCGCGGTCGCGTTCCGTGATGACCAGTACATCCCGATCCAGGGTCAGTACGGCTCGACGTGGCGCGCCGACCCTGCCCTGTGCGGGCGTGGCGCGCTGCTCGAGCACTCGATCCACGACGTCGACGTGTTGCGGTGGTGGTTCGGACCGGTGGCGTCGGTGTCGGCGACGGCGCGGGAGTACCACGGCCTCGACAAGATCGACGACGTCGTCGCCGCCCGCTTCGACTTCGAGAACGGCGGTGTCGCCACGCTCATCTCGGTGTGGCACGACATCCTCGAACGGCCGAGCAACCGCCACATCGAGATCTTCTGCGCGCGGCTCCACATCACGATCGAGGGCGATCTGCGAGGCCCCGTCAGGTGGCGCTTCACCGGGGAGGACGAGCAGGTGCTGGAGGGCGGGGCGCTCGAGAAGGCGCTGGCTGCGTTCGGCGACACCGACTCCAACCCGGCCGAGGTGTTCCTGCGCTCGGTCGTCGCCGGCGAGGGGTTCGGGCCGGCGTTCGCCGCCGCAGTGCCGGCGCATCGGATCGTCGATGCGCTGTACCGATCGGCCGCGGACGACGGGGCGTCGGTGCGCGACCCGGAGCGCTGATGATCGAGCCGCACGAAGCCGCGACGCGTGCTGCCTACGACACGGTCGCGGCCGACTACGCGGCGCTGCTGAGCGAGTCGCTCCGCAACAGCCCGGTCGATCGTGCGGTCCTTGGACTGTTCGCCGAGCTGGTGGTGGCCGACGGTGGTGGGCTCGTCGCCGATGTGGGCTGCGGGCCGGGGCGCATCACTGGCCACCTCCACGATCTCGGGCTCGACGTGTTCGGCGTCGACCTCTCGCCGGCGATGATCTCCGCGGCCCGCAGGGCGTTCCCCGAGCTGTCGTTCGTCCAGGGGTCGATGACCGCGTTCGACGTAGGGGATGGAGCGCTTGCGGGCGTCGTGGCCTGGTACTCGCTCATCCACACGCCGCCAGCCGAACAGGCGGCCGTCCTCGTCGAGCTGGCCCGGGCCCTGCGGACGGGAGGCCACTTGGTCACTGCGTTTCAGGTCGGCGGCGACGAGCACGTCCGCGACGATCGCGGCGTCCTCGGGGGCGACCCCCACCTTGGACAAGA
>JAYUDU010000550.1:0-3067 GCA_043739605.1 Acidimicrobiales bacterium
ACGAGTACGTGGCCAGTGCCGGCGCCTCGTCGGTGAACGTGTAGATGATCTTGGAGGTTTCAGCCATCGCGGGCCCGAGACTACCCAGGCGACGAAGGCGACCACGCAGCGCTCAATCGGTGAAGCTCCAACGGAGAACGCCGAAGCAGACGTGGGCGAGCTTGTCGCCATCGAACATCTTCCACACGACTGAGAGGGTCTGCTCGTCGTCGATGAGGAACTCGCGCCCCGTGATCTTCACCGCAGAGTGGAACAGGTGCTGCGTGGTGTAGAGCGCCCGCCCGTAGCCCTGGGCGTTGCCGTACATGCCCGGGCCGTCGTAGGTGTGGTGGTTGCCGTTGCGGAAGCAGCTGAAGCTGTAGGCGTGGTCGAATAGCCCCGAGATCTCGACGGTCTGGTCGGCGCGCACCAGGGAGGTAGGGGTGTGGGTGATGCGCACGTCGAGCATTCCCTCCTTCAGTTGGTCGGCGCCCCAGCTCTCGAGGGTGCCCTCCCAGATGCCAGTGCGCTTGGCCTCGAGGGCGTGCGGACGCACGCCCTTGTCCTTCTCGATCTCGCAGAACGCGTCGATGGCGGAGCGGGTGACTTCGTTGGTCTCGTAGTCGAACGCCACCTTGTAGATGCCGTTGAACACGCAGGCGATCGTCGGGCCGTCGAACAGGAGGGAGCTGTAGACCTGAGTCTCGGCATCCGGCATGTGCACCATCGTGCGAAGGTCGGCCTGCCATGCGGGGGAGTAGTAGTGGGCGTCGACGAGGCCCCCGTAGGGGTGTCCGGCGCCGATGAAGTCGGGGCCGAGGTAGATGCGGTTGACGCCCTGATCGTCGAGCGCAAAGGCAAAGCGCTCGGTCTCGAGTCGGCCGCGCAGGTCTCCGCCACCCTGGAGGAGGGTGTGCATGTAGTAGGTGACCTGGCCGTCATCGAAGACCGACGAACGGTTGACCTTGATGTGGCCCTTGTGGGTGCCGTCTGAGCCGAACACCGATGGCCGCCCGAACCACTCGCCCTCGATGCGCTCCTGCCACGTCGACGGGCCGGTGGTCTCGATCTCGTCGTTCGTCATGGCGTCAGGCTACGAAACGTCCGACCCTTTGTCGAGCGTGACCGGTCAGTCGGTCGAGCGCGACTGTCAGTCGACGGTGGAGGCCTGGGCGCGCGTCATCACCGCGATGGCGATGCCTGCTGCGGCGGCGACAGCTTCAGCGATCAACATGAGGAGTACGCCGCTGACCCCGCCGATGGCAAACCCGTGCGGCTGAAGGCCAGACTCGTCGAAGGTGACGCCGCTCGGCGTCGGCAGTCCGACGGTGTGGCTGATGGCAAACGCAGCCAGGCTGCCGAGGCTGACGGCGACGATGAGCGCAGGCGCCCACCACCGGCGCACGCCGAGCAGCACGATGGCGATGAACGACGCAACGACGTTGGCGATGAACAGGTCACCGACGGGGGTGTGCCGGTAGCTGTATGCGTCCCACAGGTGGAAGTGGACGTAGGCGCCGTAGGCGACCGCCGCCGCCGCGACAAGTCGGAGGACGAGCGCGGCACGAGCATCGAGGAGGCCGTCGAGACGATTCACATCACGTGTTCGGTGCGACCGCCCTCGACAGATGACGTCGTTCGCAGTCGTACGGCACTCGATGTCAGCGCGGGGGCCACACCGGGCCCTTGGACGGGCGGCGGCGGCCTTCTCCGAGCGTCCAGTTTCGACGCCACGACGACGCCTGCGGTCCGCGGAGCGTCGGCGTCTCGCCCGCCGCAGCACGCCGCTTGGCCTCCCAGAACCCATGGCGCTGTTCGTCGGCGAGCACTTCGATGGCCCGCTCGATGCGGGCTTGAAACGAGCGGCTGGACTCGGCTGCGTTGGCACGAAGCGGCGCGCCGAAGGTGACAGACGTCGACGATGGCCGCGGCAGGAACCGACCCTTGCGCAGGACGCGGCGCGTGCCCTCAAGGTGGATGGGCACGATTGGCGCTCCGGTCTTGCCGGCGAGGTACGCGGCGCCGCCTCGGTGCTCTTGGCCCCAGCCGTCTGGCGTGCGTCCACCTTCGGGGAAGATGAGCAGGCTCCAGCCGTCGCGGATGAGGTCGGCTGGTAGCTCGGCCGCTCTTCTGCTGATCTTCGACCGCTCGATCGGCACCGCGTTGAGCACCAGGGCTGCTGCTACTGCTTTGAGCTTGGTGTCGAAGAAGTAGTCGGCGGCCGCCGCCGCAACGAGCTTGTGGCGAAACCGGCTCGGCAGGCTGGTGATGAGCAACGGCGAGTCGAGGTGGCTGGCGTGGTTGGCCACGAAGATGACGGGCCCGTCGAGTCCGGCCAGCCGATCGTCGCCCTCGATGCGCGGGTCGGCCCACAGCTTGATGAGCGGGCGAGCGACGTCGTCGATGAGCATGGCCCGGCCGAGGCGTGCTGGATAGCGCCGTGCCCACGCCGTCTCGTAACCGGCACCGATGTTCTGGCGCTCCGGATCGAGGTCGACTGACCCGGGCCACGTCGGCGTCGTGAACGGGAAGCCGAGCGAGCGGGGCCGCCACCGCCACAGCCGCCCGGCACGACGGGCCGCAGTCACCGCGTTGCGTGGCGACGTTGGCAGCGACCGCACGTAGGCGTCGACCTTGCGGTGCACGGGAGCCATCGCCGACAGCCTCGCACCTTCGGCGCGGTGCCGTCTACCAGTTGGTCAGCCGCCCGTCGGGTGGCTTCGAGCGGATGCGGGGGAGCGAGGACCCCCAGATCACGCGATGACCAAGGAGATGTTGTCGGCGAAGGCGCCCGAGGAGCCTCCCGACGAGCCGAAGAACATCGTGACCGCGGCCGTCGCAGCAGTTGCAGGCACGACGACCGTCGCCGTGACTGCTCCCAGCCCATACTGTCCCGAGCCAGCTGGACACCCGGGGTTGGTCAGGTTCACGACTGTGTTCGACACGCCGCCCGCGGCATCGAAGAACTCCATCTGCAGGCCGGAGCTGGCGAGGTCGGCGCTTGTGCACAACCCACCGAGGCTGCCCGACAGTGTTGCCCGCTTGCCACCCTTGCCGCTCATCGAGAGTGATTGCTTGAGGTCGCCGC
>JAYUDU010000551.1:0-18292 GCA_043739605.1 Acidimicrobiales bacterium
GTCCCCGGCGTGCGCGACGCCGTCGTTGCGGCTCGACGGCGTTGCGTTGCGATCTCGCCGATCATCGGCGGCGCGGCCCTCAAGGGACCTGCCGCCGACCTCCTGCGCGACCTGGGGCATGAGGTCAGCGTCGTTGGCGTCGCCCGTCTCTACGCGCCTCTCGCGGCGACGCTCGTCATCGACGAGATCGACGCCGACCTCTCGCAAGCCGTCGAGGCCGCCGGCATGCACTGCATCGTCGCCTCGGCCGTGATGCACGACGCCGCCGCGGCCGGGGCGCTGGCCCGGGTCGTACTGGCGCGCTCAGCCTGACCGACCCGGGCGACCGCCAGACTCCAACGCGGGCTGCCCGCGCCGGTTCAGCTCGCGGTGCGCCGACCCCGCAGCGACACCCCGTGCGCCGCTCGTCGGCCGGCCCCGTCGAACCACCGACACCCCTCCTGCACAAGGCCGACCCACAGCTGGTGACGACCCGCTTCCACAGCCACCGGGACCTGTGCGCGCACAACCAACATCGCCCGACGGCCGGGCTCAAGCCGCCACTGCTGTAACGATCGTGCCGGCTCGTCCATCCGGGTGCCATCGGAGTCGTCTGCCCACCAGGCCGCCACCGCCACCGGGTTCCGCACCGACGCGCCGACGCACACCGACGTTCCGTTCTCCACGACGGCCACCAGGAAGATTGACGATCCGGCGCGCGCCGACCAGAGGTGCGGCGGATGCACCTCCAGTCGCAGCGCCTCGCATTCGCCGTCCGGCACCGGCGCCGCCTCGAACGGCACTGCCGGCTGAACGGGATGGCCGAACGGCATCTTGTGCCGGGGGCTCACATAGTGATCAAAGAGGCCACCACGCGTGAACAGCCGCGCCAGGGGTGCCTGGACGAAGAAGGCGTTGACCCCCTCTGAGTTGCAACAGACGAGCGAGTAGCCGTGGGAGCGGGCGATCCGATCGAGCGCCGCCAGGCTCGCTCCGTGGTACGCCGACTCCGCCCATGTGTGCGCCGGGTCGTATGGCATCTCCCAGTCGACAACAGGCCCGATACTTGCGTTGTACTCGACAACACAGACGCGTGGCCGGAGGGCGCCCAGGCATCGGTCGAGGATCTGGGCATCGTTGCCGTCGACGTCGACGATCAGCAGGTCGGGTGCGCAGTCGGGCAACGCCGCCTGCGCGAGTGCAACGATGTTGTCGCGGTCGACGAACGCCTCGACGATGCGGACGGCGCGATCACCAACGACAGCGGCCGCGGTGCGGCAGCGGACGGGATCCCCTTCCACCCAGACGCCCGACCAGCCTTCCTCGACCAGCGCCCTCGTGCAGTTCTCCTCACCGTCGGCGGCCCCGATCTCGATGAACGTGCGGTTCGTCGTGCCGATCCGATTGAAGATCTCGGCGATCAGGCCGTCCTCGCCGAACTGCGAGAACCGCTTCGCTTCGAAGTTCAAAAGGTGGCCGGCGTCGCCTGTAGCCCGCTCGTCGAGGAGGAGCTGCTCGACGTTGAGGCCGTAGCAGATGAGGGCACTCGGATCGACGGGGGCGCTCGCCGCCGATGCCGCCGCCGCTGGAGCGCTGCCTTCCACGACACTCAACCTACGCGACACCTTGTCACCGCTGAGGCCGGGTTGGGTTGCGTTGGGGTGCATCGCCCACGGGTAGAGTCACATTGCATGCCTCGCCCACGGATCCGCTGATGTCGTCTGCCGTCTCGGTGCGAGGCGTCTCGAAGCACTTCGACCTTGGCGCGGAGCGGTTTGACTCGCTCAAGGACCGGGTGTTGCACCTGGGTCGCACGGTCCCTCGCCAGTTCACCGCGCTCAACGACATCTCGTTCGAGGTGGAGGAGGGCACGAGCGTCGGGCTGCTCGGCCACAACGGATCGGGCAAGTCCACCCTCCTCAAGTGCATCGCGGGGATCCTCCAGCCGAACTCGGGCGAGATCCTCACGCGGGGGCGAATGTCTGCGCTGCTGGAGCTCGGCGCCGGCTTCCACGCAGACCTGACCGGCCGCGAGAACCTTGAGCTCAACGGGCTGCTGCTCGGCCTGTCCCGCAAGGAGATCGCAGGCAAGTTCGACGCCATCATCGACTTCGCCGGCGAGCAGGTCCAAGAGCACATCGATCAGCAGGTGAAGTTCTACAGCTCTGGCATGTTCGTGCGTTTGGGCTTTGCGATCGCCGTCAGCATCGACCCCGACATCCTCCTCGTCGACGAGGTGCTCGCCGTGGGCGACGAGGTCTTTCAGCGCAAGTGTCTCGCCAAGGTGGCCGAGTTCCAGGCTGAGGGCAGGACCATCGTCTTCGTGACGCATGCAGCTGACCTTGTCCGCCAGATCTGCTCCGACGCGGTGGTGCTCGACCACGGCGACATGGTGTGCCACGACGTACCCGGCACGGCCATCCGGGTGTTCCGTGACTACCTGTTCTCCACTGGTCGCCACGACGCGGCGGTGGGGGTCGCCGGCGACGACGGCACTGTCGAGCCAGTCGGCACCGAGGCCTCAGGTGATGCAGCGGTCGTCGGGGCCGACGCCATTCACGATGAAGGCACAGCCAGCCTCGCGGCGCGTCGTACCGGCGCCGTGCGAGTTGTGCGCATCGATGTTCGTTGCGCCGATGGCACCCGCGTCGGCCGTCCTGGCGACAACATCGAGATCGACCTCGTCGTGCAAGCGGACCATCCGATGCCGGACGTGAACATCGGCATCGCGCTCCTCAACGACAAAGGGCTCGTCGTGTTCGGCACCAACACGCGGCTGTTCGGCGACCGCGTCGACATAGAGGCAGGTCGGACCGTGGCACGCTGGGCGCTCAGCGCAGTTCCGCTCCTCGACGGTGCCTACACGCTGCAGGCGGGCATCATGGATCGGTCCGAGACCACAGTCCACGACTGGATCGACAGCGCAGAGGGCTTCGAGATCGTGCAGGACGACCGGATGGTCGGCAGCGTGCTCATCGAGAGCACGTACACGACGCACCGGCCCGGGGACACGCTCGTCGCGACGTCAGCCGGTCCGTCAAACGCCGGTGCGCACGAGGCGCCGTAGCGTCGCAGACGTGACGCCCGCCCCAGTGCGCGTGCTCTTCCACCAACGACGACCACACCCACACCAGGTCAGCATCGAACAGGTCTTCGACGGCGTCCGGGGCCACCTGCCCCCGCGGGTGACGAGCGCAGTCGCACTTGACCCGGAGCCGTCGCACGGCGTCATGCCGCGCGTCAAAGCGGTGATCGCGGCCGGACGAACGCGGCGCGGAGCGGACGTGCACCACATGACCGGTGACACGACCTTCGTGACTCTGGCACTCCCCCGTCGTCGCACGGTCGTCACCATCCACGACTGCGAGATCCTCGACCGACTCAGCCCCGCCGCCGGCCTCGTCTATCGAGCGTTGTGGTTGCAGCTGCCGGTGTCGTGGGCTGCGGTCACCACCGTCGTCAGCCCGGCGACGGCGGACCACCTGCGTCGTGTCCTGTGGCGGCCGCCGCGTGATCTGCGAGTGGTGCCCAACGCGGTCACCGATCGCATCGGTGGTCCGCGCGCCGAGGCTGCCACGGTTGCGGTCGCCACGACGGGCCGACCCGTGGTGCTCGCCGTCGGGACGGCTCCGAACAAGGGGATCGAACGGCTCGCCGCCGCGACGGCAGGGATGGACATCGACGTACGCATCGTCGGCGCGCTCAGCAACGACCAGCGGTCACGCCTCACGACCGGACGCGGCCCCGCTCGCCTCGATGAGCGGGGTCAGGTGCCGGCAGACCTCCTTCTCGACGCCTACGCGGGAGTCGACGTCCTGGTCGTTGCGTCGACGAGGGAGGGGTTCGGATTGCCGATCCTCGAAGCCCAGACGCTCGGCATTCCCGTGATCTGCACCGACGCCGCGCCGCTTCCATGGGTCGCCGGCCCGGGGGGAGCGAGGTTGGTGCCGGTCGGTGCGGTGGGCGCCACCGACGACGGCTCGCTGCGCACCGCCATCGAGGACGTCCTCGCAGATCCCGCGCTGGCAGCCACGCTTGTCGAGGCGGGACGAACGAACGTCGCGAGGTTCAGCCAGGCTGCGACTGCGGCGGCGTACCTTGAGATCTACGACGAGCTGGCCACGCGCCGGTAGGCGGCGACGAGCGCGTCTGCTGTGGCCTGCCAGGTGAAGGCCCCGACCCGCGCCCGCCCGAGCGCACGCATCCGCGCGGCGCACGGTTCGTCATCCAGCACCGACGCCAGGCCCGCGGCGATGGCATGCACGTCCGTCGGCTCGACGATCACCGCGGCGCCGCCTGCGACCTCGACGAGCGGCGCGGCATTGCCGGTGACGACCGGAACCCCAGCAGCCATGGCCTCCAGCAGCGGGAAGCCGAACCCCTCATACCGGCTCGGGTAGGCGATGACGGCGGCGCCGTGGAGAAGGCGAGCTCGCGTCTCCTCGTCCACCGCTCCGAGCACGTCGGCGCGCGCCGCGAGCACCGCGGGCAGCCGGTCGATGGCGGCGGCGACCTCGGCCGACCCGGAGCCGGGCGCGCCGGCCAGCACCAGGCGGAGGCGTGGCCGACCTGGTGCGAGCAGCCCGAACGCGTCGACGAGGCGGCCGAGGTTCTTGCGGGTGTCGATGGTGCCGATGGCCACGATCGAGATGTCGCCGCCTTCGCACCGCTGCTGCGGAGCGATGTCTGCGGACGCGGGGGCGAGGCTCGGCAGCGCCCATGGCACGACGATGATCCGGCCGGCTGCAGCGAGGCCCGGCGCCAGCAGCTCGTCGACCTCACGGCCAACGGCGTCGGTTGTCACATGGATGAACGCGCCGCGATCGATCGCCCGGCGGAGCACCCGAAGAAACGACCGCACCACGGGGGTGACCTCGTCTGGCGCGTGAAGGAACCATGCGTCGTTGACGGTCACGAGAACCCTGTGCCCATCCTTGCGGGGCGGAGCGACGAAGTTGGTTGCGTGCATCAGGTCGCCGCGCCCGGCGAGGGGCCCCAACCTCGGGTGGTCACCGCGCGACCACGCCGCGAGCAACAAGCGCGTCGATACCGGTGCAAACCTCGTGCCGGGAGGCGCTTGGCCCCGCAACAGCGGACTGCGCAGTCCCAGGGCAAACGGCAGGAGCCGCACGTCGTCCCTACTGTCAAGCGCGCCGACCAGCTCTGCGACCGAACGGCCGATGCCTGTACGGAAGCCGAGGAGTGGTGTCACATCGACGGCCACCTCAACACGGGGGGACGCGGCGGACGGCACCCCGCCAGCCTGGCCCGCGACGGCCCCCGCTGGCCAAGGGAGCGGGACGCGTAACGTCTGGTCGTGCCCGCGCCGACCAATCCGACGGTGCTCTACGTCCAGCCGGTCGCCGAAGCGGGCGGGTCGGACCGGGCGCTGCTGCAGATGGTGCGCAGCGTTCGGGGGACCGTCAACGTCCACATCGCGCTGCCGGGCGCCTCGCCGCTCGATGCCGACTACATCGCCGCAGGGGCCACCCTTCACCACATCGGAATGCGGCGCATCACCCGCAGCGGCGGAGTGGCGTGGTGGCTCGGGTACGCCGCGATGTGGCCCATCGCCGTCCTGCGTCTCGCCATGTTGGCCCGTCGCGTTCGGGCGGACATCGTCCACACCAACTCATTGCATTCCTGGTATGGCTGGGCCGCGAGCCTGCTGTGCAACCGCCCGCACGTATGGCACGCACGCGAGATCGTGTTTCAGTCGGGCCTTGCGTTGAGGGCCGAACGAGCCCTTATCGGGTCCTTCGCCACACTCGTGCCAGCCATCTCCGCTGCCGTCGCCTCACAGCTTCCGCAGGCACCGACGCGACTCATCTACGACGACATCGACCGGGACCGGTTCGCGCCAAGCAACGCCGGTCGGTTCCGGACGGCCGTCGGCGTCGGCGACGGCGAGCCCCTGGCTGGCGTCGTGTGCCGCATCGACACATGGAAGGGCGTCGAGCTTGCACTCGACGCGTTCGATGTGGTCCGCACGCGCCTGCCAGCCGCGCGGCTGGTCATCGTCGGCGCTGCGGTTGCCGGCAAGGAGGCGTACGCCGCCGCGCTCGCCGCTCGGGCATCGACGATGCCCGGGGTGATGTGGCTCGGCGAGCGAAGCGATGTGCCAGACGTCGTCGCCGATCTCGACGTGCTGGTGGCCGCTGCAACTGAGCCCGAGCCATGGGGCTTGTCGATCGCTGAAGCGCTGGCATCCGGTTGTCCCGTGATCATCTCCGATCACGGCGGTGCGCCAGAGATTCTCGCCATGGCGGCCATCACCGGGGCGACCCGAGGCAACGGGGCAGCGGCGGCAGGAGTCGCGGTGGCGCCCGGCGAGCTTGGAGCGTTGATCGAAGCCATGACGGCAGCCCTCCGCAGCGGCAGGATTGCCGGATCCGCTGACCTTCGAGCTGCGCGTCGGCCGCTGACCGACCCACATCCACCCGCGTGGCGCGACCTGTACGACGAGGTGCTCGGCATGGGGCGAGTGGCGCCGTGGCCGCGGTGGCGACGACCTAGGCCCGTGCCTCGGGACGGCCTGCGAGCATGCCGAGGCGCGTCGCGGCGATGACAAGACCGGCGCGAACGACGAGTGCGACCGCGACGAGCGGCAGCACCCAGCGGCGCCACCCGGCGAAGCGAAGCCTTGACCACCGCCACATCGATCGATGATGGGCAACGACCATGCGGACCGGGTGCTTGCGACGCGATGCGCCGATGACGTGCACCACCTCTGCGGCCGGCTCGATGCTGACGCGAAAGCCTGCCGCCCCGGCCCGCCAGCACAGGTCGACGTCCTCCATGAACATGAAGAAGCCCTCGTCGAAACCACCGAGCTGGTCCCACAGGCTGCGCCGCACCAGCATGCAGGCGCCGGAGATCCAATCCACGTCCGTGGTCTCGTCCCGCTCCCAGTCGTGGCGGAGGTATCGCATCGACCAGGGGTTGGCGGGCCACACGAGCCCGACGAAGGCGTGGCCGAGCGCGTCACGCATCGACGGGAACGGGCGTCCTGATTGGTAGATCGACCCGTCGGTGTTCCTCAGCCGTGGGCCGACGATGCCCAGATCCACTTCGGTGCGCAACCGCCGCGCCATCGCCGCCACGCACCCCGGCGCGATGACGAGATCCGGGTTGCACACGAGCACCGCCGTCGCCGACCGGGCGAGCGCCTCCGAGGCTCCGAGGTTTGCGCCCGCGCCGTAGCCCAGGTTGGCGCCCGTCGCGAAGACGTGGACGGTGCCGGGTCGTTCCAACCCGACGGTCGAGCCGTCCGTTGAACCATTGTCTGCGACGATGACGTGTGCCACCTGGTCGCGCAGGCTCGCCACTGCGGCCGCCAGCAGGTCGCCCGCCTCGTAGTTGACGACGATGGCGACCACGACGTCGACGTCGTCCTGCCCCCGTTGAGCCAGGCCGCTCACCCGGCGCCGGGGGCGCGGCTCGCGCTCGGACGGGCGACGCCGATCTGGTCGGCGAACGCGTCTGCGGTACGAGCAAGGCCGTCGTCTGGAGCGATCTTGGGCTCCCAGCCGAGCACGTCGCGGGCGCGGGTGATGTCGGGCTCTCGTTGCGTGGGGTCGTCGGTCTTGGCCGGCTCGAAGACGAGTTCGGACGATGACCCGGTGATGCGCAGGACCTTCTCCGCGATCGCCAGCACCGAAAGCTCGCCGGGCCTGCCGATGTTGACGGGCCCGACCACGCCCGGCGCGTCGAGCAGCGCCATGTAGCCCGACACCTGATCATCGACGTAGCACAGCGCCCGCGTCTGTGAACCGTCGCCGTAGATGGTCAGGGGAACCCCTCGCAACGCCTGCACGCAGAAGTTCGAGATGACCCGACCATCCTCTGGGCGCATCCGGGGCCCGTAGGTGTTGAAGGTGCGGACGATGCCGATGTCGACGCCGTGCTGACGGTGGTACGCGAACGCCAGCGCCTCGGCGAAGCGCTTCGCCTCGTCGTAGCACCCACGCGGACCGATGGGGTTGACGTTCCCCCAGTACGTCTCGACCTGAGGGTGCACGAGCGGGTCGCCGTACACCTCGCTCGTGGACGCCATCACAAACCGCGCGCCCTTGTGCTTGGCGAGCCCGAGGCAGTTGTGGGTGCCAAGACTGCCGACCTTCATGATCTTGATCGGGATCTCACCGAAGTCCTTCGGCGACGCTGGGCTGGCCATGTGCACGATGCCGTCCACGGCGCCATCGACGCTGATGTGCTCAGACACGTCCGACTCGAGGAAGTTGAAACGAGGATGATCGAGCAGATGGGCGATGTTCTGGCGGCGACCAGTGATGAGGTTGTCGAGGCACACGACCTCGTCGCCACGCTCGACAAGACGTTCGACGAGGTGGCTGCCGAGGAACCCTGCGCCCCCAGTGACGACGATGCGCACGTCAGGCCCGCCCGAGGCCGACGTACGTGAAACCGCGACGCCGGGCCGTCGCCGGATCGAGGAGGTTTCGGGTGTCGACGATGACGGGTGTTGCCATCGCTTCACTGACCTTGGCAAAGTCGTTCCATCTGAACTCGTCCCACTCGGTCAGCACGACCAGCACCTCTGCTCCCTCGCATGCCGCGTAGGGGTCGGCACAGATCTCCATGCCGTCGAGCGGCTCGGTGACTGTTGGGTCGTAGGCACGAACCTTCGCTCCCTTGCCGGTGAGGCGGCGGATGATCTCAAGTGCAGGCGAGTCGCGACGGTCGTCGGTGCGAGCCTTGAACGTCAGGCCCCACGCGGCGACGGCCTTGCCGGATGCTGTCCCCCCGAGTGCCCGTTCAACCTTAGTAACAACCCGCTCAAATTGATCATCGTTCACCGTGATGACTCCCTTGAGAAGACCAAAATCATACCCAGCATCCTCTGCGATCTTCACCAATGCTCGCGTATCCTTTGGGAAGCAGGAGCCGCCCCAACCCGGTCCTGGCTTCAGAAACTCGAAGCCGATCCGCTTGTCATACCCCATGCCAAGAACGACTTCACGAACATCGGCACCAACTGCCTCACACACATGGGCGATCGCATTGACGTAGCTGATCTTGGTCGCCAAGAACGCATTGGATGCATACTTGATGGTCTCGGCACTGGAAGGATCGGTGATGAGCACCGGCGCCTTGATTGCTTCGTACAGTTCGGCAACTCGGATGGCGGCGGAGTGATCCTCTGATCCGATGACGATTCGATCGGGGTGCAAGCAATCGTGCACAGCCGATCCCTCCCGCAGGAACTCGGGATTGGAGACCACGGAGACGTCGCTCCGGCCGAGGGCCCGCTCGACCACGATCGTAGAACCAACCGGCACCGTCGACTTGTTGATGACGATGCTCTGACTTGGAAGGACGGGTGCGATCTCCCTCGCAGCGGCCTCGATGTAGCTGAGGTCAGCTGACCCGTCGTCGCCCTGGGGCGTCTGGACGCACAAGAAGATGAACTCTGCCTCGCCCGCGGCGACAGCAGAGCCGACGACGAAGCTGAGGCGACCGCCGTCGAGACCCTCGCGCACCAACTCGTCGAGCCCCGGTTCGAAGATGGGGATGTCACCGCGACTCAGCCGCTCGACCTTGGAGGCCACGATGTCCGCGCACACCACCTTGTGGCCCACGTGGGCGAGGTAGGCACCCGTCGTCAGACCCACATACCCGGTTCCGATCACCGCGATATCAGCCATGTTCTTCCTCTCGTTCTGGCATCGCCGTCGTCGGGCCCGCAGCGCGAAGCCTACGGCGCGCGCGCCCCGCGCTCGGGCGGCCGGCGAGGAACGCCTGCGTCGTCAACCCCGACGGCCAGCACGATGCACGCATCGACTGGCCTGAGTTCGCTCAGGTGAGCGCGGCGACCGTCCGCTCAAGCGGGACGTGGAAGTCATCGAGGAGGTCGAAGCCGGCGCCCGTGAGCGCGGGGGCCGCAAGGCACGAGTTGGCGGGGCGCGGCGCGGCGCGAGGCGGCGTCAGCTCGCTCGTCGAGATCGGACGTACGCGGTCCGGGTTGTGACCGGCCGCTGCGAGCACCGCCTGCGCAAAGCCGAACCAGCTGGTCGAACCCTGATTGGTGCCGTGGAAGATGCCGGGCGCCCGGGTCACCGCGATGCGACGAAGGAGCGCCGCGAGGTCGTCACTGAACGTCGGATTGCCGACCTGGTCGTCGACGAACGCGAGCTCTCGATCGGGATCTCCGGCGAGCCGCAGGATGGTCCTCAACATGTTCGAGCCGTGCGGACCGACGACCCACGCGGTGCGGAGGATTGCGGCCCCTGGACATCCGTCGATGGCCTCCCGCTCGCCTGCGAGCTTCGAGGCCCCGTAGACCGACCGGGGGTTGGTCGCGTCCCACTCGTTGTAGGGGCGCTCGAGGGAGCCGTCGAACACGTAGTCGGTGCTGACGTGCAGGAGATGGGCTCCGGCGAGGCGACAGCCCTCGGCCAGGTGGCGGACACCCAGCGCGTTCGTGGCGAAGGCGCGGCTCGGGTCCGCCTCGCAATCGTCGACCGCCGTCCACGCCCCGACCGACACCACGACGTCGGGCGCCAGCGCGGTGATGGAGCCGAGGACCTGGTCCCGCACGGCGATGTCGAGCGACGCCCGATCCGCGGCGATGACGTCGTCGCCTGCGGCCGTGCAGACCCTGACGAGAGCGGTTCCGAGCTGGCCGCCTGCACCGGTGATGAGGACCTTCACCCTGCGGCCTTGAGCGGCTCCCACCACCAGCGATTGTCGCGATACCAGCCGACCGTCTGTTCCAGGGCCTCGTCGAGCGTGCGCTCCTTGGTCCAACCGAGCGCAGTGATCTTTGCGATGTCGACCGAGTAGCGGCGGTCGTGACCCAGCCGGTCCTCGACATAGCTGACAGCAGACTCGTCGCGGCCCGTCAGCGTGAGCAGCTTGTCGGTGAGCACGCGGTTGGGGGTCTCGTTGCCCGCACCGATGTTGTAGATCTCGCCAGGGTTGCCTGCCGCCAGCACCAACTGCACGCCGGCACAGTGGTCATCGACGTGGATCCAATCGCGCTCGTTGAGCCCGTCGCCATAGAGCGGCACGGTGTCCCCGTCGAGCAGGTTGGTGGTGAACAGCGGAATCACCTTCTCGGGGAACTGGTACGGGCCGAAGTTGTTGGTGCACCGCGTGACGGTCACGGGTAGGCCATAGGTAGAGAAGTACGACAGCGCAATGAGGTCGGAGCCGGCCTTGGACGCCGAGTACGGCGAGCGGGGCTCCAACGGGTCCGACTCCTTCGAGCTGCCGACCTCGACAGAGCCATACACCTCGTCTGTTCCGATGTGGACGACCCTGCCAATCTCCAGTCGTCGGGCGGTGTCCATGACGATGTTGGTGCCGAAGCAGTTGGTGTGGATGAAGTCGTCCGGGCCAGCGATAGATCGGTCGACGTGGCTCTCCGCGGCGAAGTGCACCACCGCCTGGTGGCCAGACATCGCGTCTTCGAGCGTGCCCGGATCGCAGATGTTGCCCTTCACGAACCGGAACCGGGGGTCGTCGTCGACATCCTTCAGCGTCGACAGGTTGCCCGCGTAGGTGAGGGCGTCGTACACCGTCACCTCGTCCTCTGTCGTCGCCAGCACCCGGCGCACGTAGTTGGAGCCGATGAAACCTGCCCCCCCGGTCACGAACTGCCGCATGACACCCACACTACGGCGTGGTCAGCACGGGACGGAGAAGTCGGACCCCTTGGGAGCTGACGTCGCCGTCGTCGCGGGGATGGCGGGCGCGGCCGTGGTGGTGGTGGCCGGAGCGGCGCCTCTCGGCAGCGACTGGAAGTCGGCGCCGACGAGGAGGCTGATCTGACCGGCGGGGAGCGACCGATCGGCAACGACGATCGGTTGGCCACCGAACACCGCGGCAAGTGCCTTGGCCTGGGCATCGGCACCCCGCCCGAACCGTACTGCGGTGGCCGCGAGCGCAGCGTTTGCGTTGCCGCCGGCCGTCGCCCGGAAGCCGAGCCCGGCAAGCTCTGTCACCGCGGCGGCGGCGAGGCCCTTCGTCGTCGTCGCGTTCAGCACGATCACGCTTGCCGCGCCCTTCACCGTCGAGGGCGTGGCCGTCAGTGGCCGAGAGCCAAACTGCTGCAGCACCACGTCGGTGTCTGGTTGGATGAGCCGAAGAAGGTCGGCCCCATTGCGGACGAAGCCCTCGGTCGGGATGGACAGGTAGCCGATGTGTGTCGGATCAGTGTCCCTCATCTGATTGGCGAGCTTGGTGAGGTCAGACGTTGAGAATGCGTCGTCGAGCTTCACGTTGGACACGCCCGCGTCGACGATGGCCGGCAACGCAAGCGGGTTGGTGAGGTTCCCCTTCACCTTGGTGACGACGCGACGGATGAACTCCTGCTGGCGCTGGATCCGCCCGAGGTCGCCGGTCGGGTCGAACTGCCAGTGCCCATCCTTCTTGAACTCGTAGTGCCGAGATCGTACGTAGGCGAGCGCATTCAGCCCGTCCAGCTTCTTGCACCCGACGTCGGTCACGTTGAGCTGGGTGAACGCGTCGCGTGCCGGGTACGGGAAGTAGATCGACACCCCGCCAACCGCGTCGACGACCCGTCGAAACGCGTCGAAGTCGACCTCCATGTAGTGGTTGATGCTGATGCCAAGATTGGAGGTTATCGTGCGAATGAGCCGAGCCGGGTCCTCCTTGGTCTGGTCTTTGACGCTTGCGAACGCCTCGTTGATGCGGCCGCGGCCGCCACCTTCGAGCTGAACGTCGAGGTCGCGTGGGATGGACAGCACCGATGCTCTGCCGCCCTTGGGGTCCACCCTGACGACCATCATCGTGTCGGAGCGCTGGCCGCCGACCGCAGCATCGGTCCCATAGCGCTGCTGGTCCTCTTTGGTCTTTGCGAACGCACGGCTATCGGAGCCCACCAGCAACACGTTGAATGGGTCACCCTTGATCTGGGGGATAATGGCCGCGCCGCCGCCCCCCGACGGGTGCTGGAGGTCGATCCGGGCGATCTGGTTGAGCTTGACCCGGGTGTAGGCGTAAACGCCCCCCACTGCCGCGACGCACACGACCAAGAAGATGTTGAGGCCGATGAGCAGGTTGCGCAGCAGGTGGCGCGGCGGGCTGACCTCGTGGGGTGCTTCGAACGCGTCGGGAGCGTCGGTGGCGACATCGCTCATGCGGGCAACCCGAGGCTGCGCGCCAGGACGAGGCGCTGCACTTCGCTGGTGCCCTCGCCGATCTCAAGGATCTTGGAGTCGCGGTAGTGACGGGCGACCGGGGTCTCGTCCATGAATCCTGCGCCACCGAAGATCTGGGTCGCCATGCGCGCAGCAGACACCGCGGCCTCCGTCGCGTACAGCTTGGCGGTGGCGGCGGCTTGCTTGAACGACTTGCCCTCGTCCTTGAGGCGAGCGGCGCCGTAGGTGAGCGCGGCGGCGGCCTCGTACATGACGTGCAGGTCGGCGCACGCGAACGACACGGCCTGGAACCTGCCGATGGGACCCCCGAAAGCCTGACGCTGGTTGGCGTAGGCCACGCTGTCGTGGAGGCAGGCCGCGATGACGCCGCAGGCGAGCGCGGCGATGGCGATGCGACCGTCGTCGAGGATGGCGAGGAACTGGCGGAAGCCGGCACCCTCTTCACCGAGGAGGTTTGCCGCCGGCACCCTGCACCCGTCAAACACCAAGCCGTGCGTATCTGAGGCATGCCAGCCGACCTTGCGGTACGGCGGCTCGACGATGAGGCCGGGGCTGCCCGCTGGCACCACGATGGCTGAGATGCCGCCGGCTGTGCGCGCCGTGACCGTGATGACCGATGTGATGTCGGTTCCAGAGTTCGTGATGAACGCCTTCGACCCGTCGATCACCCAGTCGTCGCCATCGCGGGCGGCCCTGGTGCGGCTGGCGCCCGCATCGGAGCCGGCGTCGGCCTCTGTGAGCCCGAACGCGCCGAGGGCGCGGCCGGCCACGAGGTCTGGAAGCCACTCGGCCTTCTGCTCTTCGTTCCCGAAGGTGAGGATCGGGTTGATGCCCAGCCCCACGCCCGCAGACAACGTGATCCCGACCGACTGATCGACGCGACCAAGCTCTTCGATGGCAACGCACAGGCTCGTGAAGTCGCCAGCGGCGCCGCCGTAGGCCTCCGGCGCGCAGATGCCGTACAGGCCGAGATCGCCCATCATGGGCACGAGGTGGGACGGAAACGTGTGGTCGCGGTCCCATGCCGCTGCATGCGGCGCGACCTCATGCTCCGCGAAGTCTCTGACGACCTTGCGGAGCGACTCCTGCTCATCGCTGAACTCGACTCCCATATTCTGCACAGCCTACGGGAGCCTGGAGGGGGAGCTCACGCGAGGTCCGGGCTGGACGCCGCCACGAGCGCCTGGAGTGCCTTGACCCGCTGGGCGTCAGCCGCGGGAACGACGAGGGTCGCGCTGGGTGTGTGCACCACGACGATGCCCTCGCATCCAACGACTGCGACGAGATGGTCGGGGTCTGATGACGCCACCGTGCACCCCGACGACTCGTGCAGCATCACTCGCCCGGCTGTTGCGTTGCCGGCGAGGTCACGGCCGAGCGCGTCGCCATATGCAGGCCACGATCCAACGTCGAGCCACGCAGCAGCGAGGGGCAGCGCCGCGACAATGAACGTGGCCGACGTCGAGGCCGGCTCCATGATGCCGTAGTCGACAGACTGCTTTGCGAGTCCGTCCCACGCGGTGACATCGCCGGACATGGCCGCCGCGACGCCGGCCGCGGCACGCGGCGCAAATGCGTGGGCGGCCCGTAACAGGGTCGCCGCTCGCCAGACGAACATGCCCGAGTTCCACAAGGCTCCGGCGGTAACGAGCTGCTCCGCTCGCGCCAGGTTCGGCTTCTCGACGAACGTCGAAACGACGCGAGCAGGGCCGACCGCGCCGGGTCTGTCGACGTCGATGGCGTCACCCAGTTCGAGGTAGCCGAAACCCGTCGACGGATGGTTCGGCACGACACCAAACGTGACGAGCGCGTCCTCGCACGCCTCAGCCAGCGAGAAACCAGCTTCGAGACTGGCGACGAACGAGCTGAGCGGCTCGATGAGGTGGTCGGCGGTGAGCACCGCGACGACGGCATCCGGATCGTGCGCCGCGATGGTTGCCATGCCCAAGATGACAGCCGGCAACGTGTCGCGCCCCGAGGGCTCAAGGATGATGCGGTTGGCGCGGATGTGGTCGACGCCGCCGAGCGCGTCCGCGAGCTTGCGGCCAGCACCGAGCCAGACGCAGTTGGCGTCGACGACGGAAGCCGCCCGTTGCAGGGCGATGTCGAGCAGCGACCTGCCGCCGAAGAGCGGCACGAGCTGCTTGGGGAGGTCGTCAGTGGAGAATGGCCACAGGCGTGTACCAGACCCGCCTGCGAGCACCAACGCGTGACGCACGCCGGCTACGGCTTCGCTGTGCTCGGTGTCGCCGGCGCTGCGGTCGTCGGGGCGCCGCCGGCTCCGACCGTGGTCGCGTCTCCGACCGGCACCGTTATGGCCGTTGGATCGCCCACGGTGATCCCAGGCGGGGTGGCGGCCGCGCTGGTCGGAGCGACGTCGCTCAGGTTCGACAGGTGACGGTAGACGGCGGGTCGCCGAGGCCAGCCTCGCCAACGATCGCCTTCGACTTCGGGACGAACGCGAGGACCAGCTTGCCCTTGTCGGTGAAGCGAATGCCGGCGGGATTGCTCTTGACCTCCTTGCCGTTCATTGCGAACTTCCACTCCGACGGGTCGGAGCCGCATTTCTCCCCGTTCGACTTCGTCAACTTCTTGGCCCCTTCGAACCAGGTCACCTTGGTGGCGGCAACGCTGCCGCCAAACGCCTCCGTGAACCTCGCGACGACGGCGTTGGTGCCAGAAGCGGAACGTGCCTGGGGGTGGACGTGAACGATGCCGTCACCGTGGGTGTGGACACCCTTGGGGTCGACCTGGTCGGTCACCGGACCAAGCCATCGATCGCACACGTAGACGCCGTAAGCAACATGCCAGTGATCGGCGAGCGTCGGCGCCACCTTGCTACCGGAACCGGCCAGCTCGTTGACACGCTGACGTCGAGAAACCGCAACCAGGCCAAGGCCAAGTGCGATGACGACGAACAGCGTCAAGTACCAGGTGACCGGTGTGTTGCCGCGTGCGGTGCGACCGCCGCCAGTGCTGGCCGCGCGTGCGACCTTCTTCGAGGTTGAAGCCTTGCCCATACGGTCGGAGGACCTTAGTTGGCCCCCGGGCCATCTCCGGTTGCAGGTCCGGCTTGCAGCTGTGGACGGACGTGGACCACGTCTCCGGCGTGCAGCACGTGCGACTCACCGCTTCGGTCAACCACGACCAACGCGCCCGACGAATCTACGTCGGATGCCACGCCGAAGAGATCGAGCGCATCGTCGTCGCGCCTGACCGAGACGCGGATGTCGCGGCCGAGGGTCACGCATCGCTCCCGGAACTCAGCCATCAGCGACGGGGCGCTCTGCGTCAATCGGTTCCCGAGGTGCGCGAGCAGGCTGTCGAGCACCGCCGCTCGCACCGGCACGTCTTCGGGAGGCAGGACATGGGAGAGCGCGCCGACGACGCCCGCCAGCTCGGTGGGCATGTCGTCGCGGGACGGCCACCCGACGTTCAGCCCGATGCCGACGACGACGGCCCAGCCGACCTCGTCTCGCTCGGCCTCGGCCAGCACCCCGGCCAGCTTGCGCTCCCCGACGTACGGCACATCGACCAGCAGGTCGTTTGGCCACTTGAGGCCGGGCCGCACGACGCCGGCGGTGGCGTGTTCGACTGCGTCGGCCGCCGCCATCGCTACCCCGAGCGTGTCCCGATGGCTCGGCGCATCCGGGCGGAGGAGGATCGAGCACAGCAGCGATGCTCCTGGGGGGGCGTCCCAGCGTCGGTCCAGCCGGCCTCGACCCGCTGTCTGGTGGTCGGCGGCGACGACGACTCCCTCGGGAGCGCCTCCCCGCGCGAGCGCTCTCACCTCGGCCATCGTCGAGCCGCACTCGGCCAGCCAGCGGACGTCCCATGCGGTCACGAGGCCCATGGTGGCGCATGGGTATGCCGGACGGCCATGATCGGGCGCCGTATGGCTCTCTTCACAAAGGTCCTCATCGCCAACCGGGGCGAGATCGCCGTGCGGGTCATCCGCACCTGCCGTGAGCTCGGCATCGGGACCGTCGCCGTCTACTCCGACCTCGACCGCGATGCCATGCACGTGCGCATGGCCGATGAGGCCTACGCCCTCGGTGGTACGACCGCGGCAGAGAGCTACCTCAACGTCGACGCCATCATGGACGCCATCGCCCGCTCCGGCGCTGAAGCCGTGCATCCGGGCTACGGCTTCTTCTCCGAGAACACCGACTTCTCCCGCCGGGTCACCGAGGCCGGCGTCATCTTCATCGGCCCGCCGCCAGAGGCCATCGAGATCATGGGCGACAAGGTGTCGTCCCGCATCGCCGCCCAGGCCGCGGGGGTGCAGGGCGTTCCCGGCACGACGCAGTTCCTGACGTCGGGCGATGAGGTCGTGGCGTTCGGCCGCGAGAATGGCTGGCCAGTCGCCATCAAGGCGGCATTCGGCGGCGGCGGTCGCGGCATGCGCGTCGTCCACGCCGAGGACGAGGCCCACGCCGCGCTCGAGTCCGCCACCTCCGAGGCGATCAAGGGCTTTGGCCGCGGCGAGTGCTACGTCGAGCGCTACTTGACCTGGCCCCGCCACGTCGAGATGCAGGTCTTCGCCGACACCCACGGCAACGCAGTGTGGCTCGGCGAGCGCGACTGCTCCGCCCAGCGCCGCCACCTGACGCTCATCGAGGAGAGCCCCGCCCCGAACTTCCCCGACTCGGTGCGCCAGGCCATGGGCGACGCCGCCGTCAAGGTCACCAAGGCGTGCGGCTACGTCAACGCCGGCACCGTCGAGTTCCTCTTCCAGGACGGCGAGTTCTTCTTCTTGGAGATGAACACCCGCCTCCAGGTCGAGCACCCGGTCACCGAGTTGACCGTCGGCCTCGACCTGGTCGAGCTGCAGCTGCGCGTCGCCGCCGGTGAGGCGCTGCCCTTCACCCAGGACGAGGTCGCCGGCCTTCGTCGTGGGCACGCCATCGAGGTGCGCATCAACGCCGAAGACCCCGCCGGCGGCAAGTTCCTCCCCTCCCCCGGCCCCGTCACGCGGTTCCGTCGCGCTGACGGCTTCGGCGTGCGCACCGACGCCGGCTACGACGAGGGCGACACCGTCTCGCAGTATTACGACAACCTCATCGCCAAGCTCATCTGCTGGGGCCCCGACCGCGACACCGCCATCCGCCGCACGCTGCGAGCCCTCGGCGAGACCGACATCGTCGGTGTGAAGACCACCATCCCCG